>JBGSKZ010000467.1:0-6204 GCA_041741035.1 Treponematales bacterium | reverse complement strand
GCGCGTCGCCCGGCTCCAGCCTCGCCTGGGCCAGCTGGGCATAGCCCTGCTGGCCAAAGGCGCGCGGGAGAGGCCACAGGAGCGCAAAGGCGCATATCAAGGCTCGCATACGCTTCACGAAAAAGCCTCCTTGCAGATAGCCGGCCTAACCTGTATTATGGGCCATGCGCGCGTCGAACATTCCATACCTAGCTACAATACTCGTAAAAGGCCTTTCGTTTCAAATTAAATTTTGATATATTAGATAAAGCTTATATATAGCGCAAGCGTTGCCGTGGAGGACTTTTAATGGAAGATCTTATCGACTTAGTTATCGTGGGAGGAGGCGCGGCCGGAATGGGCGCCGCGCAATATGGCGCCAGGGCCAATCTGCGCACCGTCGTGCTGGAAGAGATGGCGCCGGGCGGACAGGCCCTGCTCATCGATAAGCTCGAGAACTATCCTGGCCTTCCCGTGCCCGTGGACGGCTATACCTGGACCGAGACTATGCGCAAGCAGGCCGAGGACTTCGGGGCCGAGATACGCTCGACGAGCGTGTCCTCCATACGTAAAGAGGGCGACGCCTTTACTATCGATACCAGCGACGGCCCGGTAAAGGCCAAGGCGCTGATACTGGCCACCGGAGCCAAGCACCGGCACCTCGACGTGCCCGGCGAAGAAACCTTTGCCGGCAGGGGCGTTTCATATTGCGCCACCTGCGACGGCCCCTTCTTCAAGGGCAAGCGCATGCTGGTGGTAGGCGGCGGCGACGCCGCCTGCGACGAAGCCATGTTCCTGTCCAAGCTCGCCGAGAAGGTCATCATGGTACACCGCAAGGATCGCTTCAGGGCGCAAAAGGCCCTTGCCGACCGCGTCCTCGCCAACCCTAAGATAGAAATGCGCTGGAATACGGTGGTCGACGAGATACAGGGCGCTAAGGCGGTGGAGAAGGTGCGGCTCAGGAACCTGCATACCGGGGAATTGAGCGAACTGGCCGTATCCGCGGTCTTCGTGTTCGTGGGCTCTATTCCGCAGACGGGCTCGATCGACGCCAGCGTCGCCCGCGACGAAAGCGGTTCCATCCTTACCAATGACCGGATGGAGACGAGCCTGCCTGGGCTCTATGCCGTGGGAGACGTGCGCGCCACGCCCTTCCGCCAGGTGGTAACGGCGGTGTCCGACGGCGCCGTGGCCGCGCATTGCGCCGCGCAGTACATAGACGAGCTTGAAGGCCACGGCTATAGCTAAGCTGGAGGGAAAAGGCGGATGAAAAGCCGGCGCCGCGCGCGAGCGTCACTACTAGGACTGAGCCTCGGCCTTCTGGCGCTGCTTTCGCCCGCTCTGTTCGAGGCTTGCGCGCCCGCCCATGCCGGCAGCGTCGACGGCGCGTCGGGCTTAGGCTCGGAACTTAGCGTAGCTCCTGAAGCCCCTTCGCCGGCCAGCCGGCCTGAGACGGTCCTTGACGCCTCGTCGTTCTGGACGCTCGCGGGAACTGAGAAGGAGGCCGGCGCGCGCGCCCTCCTTGCCGCCATGAGCGACGTGGAGCGCCTCGGCCAGCTTTTCATGCTGTCTTATGGCGGCGACGAGCCTACGGCCCTGCTCTACGCGTGGATACGCGAGAGGGGCCTCGGCGGCATAAAGATCTTCGGTTGGAACGGCGAGGACACGCGCAAGCTGTCAAGTTCCATACGAGCCATACAGGACGCCGCCCAGCTCGGCCCGCACGACGTTCCGCCCTTCATAGCCACGGATCAGGAAGGCGGCTGGGTACGCCACGTCAAGGGCGGCACCAGCATAACCCCGGGCAATATGGCCATAGGAGCCTCCGCCTGGGTAAGCGACGCCTACCGCAGCGCCTTGTACATAGGCCGAGAATTGTCGGCCTTGGGCATTACCATGAACTTCGCGCCCACGGTGGACCTCGCCACCAGGCCCGATTCCTCCATAATCGGCTCGCGGGCCTTTTCCTCCGACCCCACGGCCACGGCTATATTGGCCGCCGCATGGACCCGCGGCATGGCGGATTCGGGCGTAGCCGCCACGGCCAAGCATTTCCCCGGCCACGGCGACACTTCCCTGGATTCCCATGGCGTATTGCCCGTCATAACGATAGACGAGGCTACGCTCTGGGAGCGGGAGCTACTGCCCTATCGCCTGCTGGCCGCCGAGGGCATACCGGGTATCATGAGCGGCCATCTGGCTTTTCCGGCCATTACGGGCGGCAATGAGCCGGCGTCGCTTTCGTACCGCATGATACAGGGCCTCCTCAGGGAGCGTATGGGCTACGACGGGCTGGTCATCACCGACGACCTCATGATGAACGGCGCGGCCAGCTCCGGAGGGCTTGCCGATACCTGCGAGCGGGCCATACGCGCCGGCAACGATATCCTTATGTTCTCCCGCACGCTGGGCATGAACGACGCCGAGTGGACCAAGCTGCTGGGGCTCTATCGGCGCGACCCGAGTTTCCGCGCGCGCGTGGATGAATCGGCGCTGCGCGTGCTGCGGGCCAAGCTCGGCTGGCTGCTGCCGCGGGGCGTCCAGGGCATACGCCCCATAAGCGATCCCGAAGAAGCCTTCCGCCTCCCCGAGTCCCTGGCTTTCTTCCAGGAGCAGGCCCGGCGTAGCGCTACGCTTTTAGGCGAGCGGGACTTGCCGGCCAGGGAAGGCGAGCGCCTCCTCGTGGCCGGGCAATTCTCCGATTTCTTCGCCGAGGCCGGGCGCGCCTTCCCCGGCTCGGAAAGCTTCCGCTTCTCCTATCTCCCCGGGGAGAGGGCCGTGCCCGAGGAGCTCGACGAGTTCAAGCGGCGGCTTCGCGCCGCCGATGGCGTCGTGGTGTGCGTGGCTAACCCCGCGAGCGCATCGTTCGCGCGCGAGGCGGCGAAAGCGGGCAAGAAACTCTACGTAGTATCGGTGCTCAGCCCGGTATTCGCGGCCGAATTCGCCTCGGGCGGCCTCGTCGTCGCCGTATATTCCTATGCGGCCGAGTCGTTCAAGGCCGCCTTCGGCGTCCTCAGCGGGCAGAGCGGCGCCGTAGGGCGCTTGCCCGTTTCGGACTGAGCCCCATGGCTACGCCTGAGGCGGAGCCCTTCGCGGGATGGCGGCGCGCCCGCCTCGCCGACGGAGCTGCCATACAGTCCTTCCTCATGGAGAGGGAAAGCCATGCCGCGGGCATAGCCGGCCGCATAATGCGGGAAAGCGGGCGGGCGGGGCTGCCCCTGCGCCCGGGCGGCATCTTCCTCCGCGGCTCGCCTGCTATCGAGGGGCTGTGCCTGCTCACCGCTGGCGTCACGGCCTTTCCCCTCGCGGCGGAACCCGCCGTAAGCGCGTCCTTCGGCGGCCTGCGCAGGTCCCGCAGCATACGCGCCATAAAGCCCTCCAGTTGCGTGGGCTTGGACCATCAGGTTTCGGCCCTGGAGGACGCCCTCTCCTGGTCGCCTGCCATACGCAACCGTTACAGCGTCATGTCCCTGGATCCGGCCGCTTACAGGCCCGGGCCAGCGGCCGGCGGCGATTTCCTGCCGCGTCGGGCCACGGTCGACGACCTGGAGGACCTGTCGGTACTTGCGGGGCTTTACGACAGAGAAGAGGTGCTTACCTATCTACACCGCTTCGACCCGGCCGCCAGCAAGGCGGGCCAGCTGCGTTCCCTCAAGACCCAGATCGTGTACCTCGTGCGCTGGAAGGGTCGCGCGATAGCCCGGGCCCAAACCAACGCGCGCGCCTGGACGAGGGATCAGCTGGGGGGCATCTACGTGCTGCCTGAGTTCCGCGGCCTGGGCATTGGGCGGGCGGTGGTGCAGGCCCTCATAGAGGACAGGCTGGCCGAAGGCAGGGGACTCTGTCTCTTCGTCAAGGAAGCCAACGCGCCTGCCTTGGGCCTGTACAGGTCCTTGGGCTTCGCGCACGAAAGCCCCTACCGGGTAGACTACTTCGCCTAGAGCGGCGCCTGGCCACTCATCCTTCCGTTTCGCTTCGCTCTTCGGCCCAATACTCGCCCCTGAAGCAATAGCGGGGCTGGCCGGCCGCGTAGAGCTCGCCGGAATCCAGGCACTGCACGAGGAGCTGATCCCTCCCGAGGGCCACGCTGGCCTCGCGCTCGGCGAAATCCGCCTTGTGGGCCGCGGCGAGGGCCACGCCGGCTGCCAGCAGGGCATCGTTGCCATGGCTGCGTATCCTGAGCGTTTCCCTCGCCAAGACGGCCACGTCCACGTCCACGTCGGCTGCCATGCCGGCCTTATCGGCCGACCTGGCCCGCTTGCCGGGCAGGGGCCCGTCTATGAGCCTGAGAGCCAGCGTCGCCTCGCCGAGGCGCACGGTACTGCGCGCGCCTTCGCTCCGCACCTGCGCTATGCCGAGGCTTATGCTGAAGTTCCTCGAGTCAAGCACGACTATATCGTGCAGCCCTTCCCTGGAGCCGATCTGCACGCTTTCTCCCGCGACCTGGCCCATATCGAAGAGCCAGCGGGCTATGCAAAGCAGCGCGGAAGGGGAAAGCGGGCAAGCGCCGCCTCTCCTGTCCCAGGCCCGGGCGGCATGGGAGCCGTTTAGGCTCTCCAGCACGGCGAGGCCCTTAGCCCCGCAGCCGCTCACGGGGCTGCAGAGCTCGCGCGCCACCGCCGACCAGTCGGGATCTGCGCCTTCGGCGCCTACGCGGTCTATGAGTATCCAGGCGGCGTCCGCCACCCGCAGTTTGATAAAGCTCAGGTTCATACTATAGCTTAGCGCGCGGGCGCTACCATAGTCCATAGAGTATGCTAGAATGGCCGCATGACCGAGCCCGCGAGCCTTTTCGAGTATCCCTCCTTCCGGCGCGCCTGCGGCATAGACGAAGCGGGTAGGGGTCCTTTGGCCGGTCCGGTATGCGCGGCCGCCGTCGTGCTCGCCGAAGGCTTCCCTCTCGAGCTGCTCGGGGACTCCAAAGCCCTCGGCAAGGCGGCGCGCGAGCGGGCCTACGCGGCCATCGTGGAATCCTGCGATTATTGCGTGGCCTGGGCATGGCCGGCGGAGATAGACAGGCTCAATATACTGCGCGCCACCATGCTGGCCATGTCCAGGGCGTATGAGGGCTTAAGGGAAAGGCCGGATTTGGCGCTGGTGGACGGCAACAGGACGCCGGACCTGCCCTGCGCCCGGGAAGCCATCGTGAAGGGAGACGCTAAGGTGCACGCTATCATGGCGGCGTCCATACTGGCCAAGGTGTCCAGGGACAGGGCCATGGAGCGTTACGATTGGCTGTACCCTGACTACGGCTACGCCAGGCATAAGGGCTACCCGACGGCCGAGCATAGGGCCGCGTGCAGGCGCCTGGGGCCTTCCCCCATACAGCGCCTGAGCTTCAGCTACGCCAAAGAGTAATTAGTTTCCCGAAGGGCTTCATTCCTCGCGGGGGCGGGCCTTCTTTACGGTGAGTCGCTTTCCTGAGGGTTTCGCGGGCGCTATCTCGGGGCTGGGCGCGCCGATGGGCACCTTGGCGCTCGTGCGGAGCACGCGGCGCTTGGGCTTGCCTTCCGCCTCGGGCAGCAGGGAAAAAACCTCGCCTTTGGAACCGTGGCCGTCCGCGCGGCGGGGCTTGCCCTGCTCGCCTTCGGGCGGGCGCTTGGCCGGGCTTCGGCGCGCCGGCTTGGAGCCTTGGGCTTTCTCCATGGCTTCAAGGGATTTTTCGAAGGCTTTCAGGAAGTCCTGCAGGCTTTCCTTGAAGACGACTATGGAACGCCGGTCAAAGCTGGTGCCGCTCTCGTCGGGCTTGCTCTCGACTATGGCGAGAAAGAGGTCTCCGGTCCTATTTTCCTTGACGTTGAAGAAATAGGTCCTGCCTTCGCACACCATCCTGGTGGAAAAAATCTCGCCTCGAACGCCCATACTGTCTCCCGTGTTAGCGTACGCTGCCGGCCGCGGACTCGCGCGCGAGCCGGGGCACCCTTCCCTCGTACTGATTGGTGGATCTTCGCATATAGTAGCGCTTCTTGCGCTATTGCGCAAGGTCCGCGGCGCGTACCCAGGTGCTGTGCGCGCTTAGGAGCAGCTCTTCGTGGCGCTTGTCGCCGCCGCGCACGTCGGCCATTACCCTGAACACGGGCTCGGTGCCCGAGCCTCTCATCCAGAGGAAGGCTATCGCCTGGCCCTTTTCGTCGCGCAGGGTAATTTTGAGGCCGCCCGCGCCTAGCGCGCCGCTCGCGCCTAGCGCGCCGAAATCCTGCCCCAGCTCCCGCTCCTCCATGCCCA
>JBGSKZ010000466.1:0-6063 GCA_041741035.1 Treponematales bacterium | reverse complement strand
AGAAAAGGGCCGCGAGCGCGCACGCGGCCAGCGATGCTCGCTAGCGTCCCTTTCGCCTCGGCATCGGTAGCGGAGAGGCCATGGGCCGGTATGGCATCGTCATGCTTGGCGGGGCCATCTTAGCCCTGCAGTTTCTTGGTAATCGCGCGGTTGATGCCGTTGAAAAATATGATTACCAGGAAGAGCAGCCAGGCTATAGCGCTGCCCTTGCCGAGCCTGTAGGCCTTGAACGCCGTAAACATCAGGTAGTACGCGGCCGTCAGGCCCGAATTAGCCGCCCCGCCCAGGTTATCGTAGCCTCCGGTCAGTATGAACGGCTCTTCAAATACCTGCATGCCGCCTATAATGGAAAGCGCTACCCCGAAGAAGATGATGGGGAGAAGCTGCGGCAGGGTAATGGACAGATGCTTGCGCAGCGTGGAGGCGCCGTCGATTTCCGCCGCCTCATAGAGTTCCATGGGTATGGCCTGAAGTCCGGCCAAATATATGACCATGTTCCAACCGATGAATTTCCAGTTCAATATAAAGGCGAGTACTACTTTGATACCCCCGGCTTCCTGCATCCAGCGTATATTAGCCCGGTCGCTTACCAGTCCGATGAGCCAGTTCACGAGCCCGTAGTTCGTGTCAAAGAGGACGCCGAAGATAATCACTACCGATACGGTGCTCGTTATGTAGGGCAGGAAAAAAGTGGTCTTATAGAATTCCTTGCCCCCCGTAATCTTGCTGTTGATAAGTATGGCTAGCGGTATGGCGACAAAATGCTGGAGGAGCGATCCGAACAGGAGCAGGATCACCGTATTGACCAGGGCTTTCCAGAAGAAGGGGTCGACGGTGAGCACATTGACGTAATTGCCGAAGCCTATAAATTTAGGCGCCGCATTGCCGAGCAAGGGCCAGTTAAAAAAGGAAGTTACGATGGAAAAGCCTATAGGATAGAGGCCGAATATGCAGAATAAAAGGAAAAACGGGCTGATAAAAAGATAGGGCGTCCAATTCCGCTTATTTGAAAGGGTGTCGCGCATACCGCCTCCTTTAACCTTTAATGGCACCGGCGGTGAGCCCGGATATGATTTGTTTCGAGAAGAAGATAAAGATGATCATGAGCGGCAGCAAGGTAAGCGCGTTGCCGAGCATGAGGGCGCCCAGGTTATTGTCCACGCGGCTGTTCAGCACGCTGAGAGCGACGGGTAACGTAGTCGAGTCCACGCGGGGCAGAAGTATGAGCGGGCCGGTAAAATTATTCCACGAGCCCACGAAGGTGACGATGCCCAGCACGGAGAGCCCCGGCTTTGCCAGGGGGAAGATGATCTTAAACAGTATGCCCAGCTCGTTAAGGCCGTCTATCCGGGCCGCGTCGAGTATGTCGTCCGGTATGGAATTTTCCATAAACTGCGTCATCAGGAATATGCCGAAGGCCCCGGCCATGCCCGGAACGACCAGGGGCAGCCAGGTATTGATCCAGCCGAAACCTACCATCATTTTATAAAAGGGTATGAGGTTGAGGAAGCCAGGAATAGCCATGGTAGCTATCACGAAGGCATACAGCTCTTTCTTGAACTTAAAATCGTATTTCGCGAAGGCGAAGCCGGCCATAGTGCAAAAAAACAATACCGATACGGTGGAAAGGAGCGCGATGCCCAGGCTGTTATAGAAATTTTTCGCGAAGGGTATGCGCGCGAACAGCTGGGCGAAATTCTCCGCCAAGCCGTTGCCGAAGAAGAAGCGCGGCGGGAAGCTCAGCACGAGCTGGCTCGGCCAGGTCGCCAAGACGAATACGCTATAGAACGGATAGGCGAACACAAGGGCCATGAACGAAAGCACCGTGTAATTGAGAACCTTCTTAACCGTGATCTGTCGCGACATACCGGCCTCCCTAATCATCATATCGCGGCGATGCGGCGGCTGGGCAAACGCCCCGCCGCCGCATCGCCATAGCCCATGGGGCCGCGCCGAACGCCTTTAGCGGCAGCGGCGCGTATCCATTCAGCTTGGATTAAAAAATGGTCGCCTTTACCTTCTCGAGAGCCTGCTGGTAGGCTTCTTCGGGAGTGGCATCGCCGTTGATGACCGCGGTTACCGAACCGTTCCATATGCTTAAAATCACGTTATCGTATTCAGATACCTTGTTCTCGGGGATATTGAGCGCCACGTCGGCGAAAATCTTGCGTACCTTCTGGCCGCCGTAAAAGGCTACGGGCTCGTCCATGACCGCGTCGCCATAGACGCTGGTGAGCGCGGGGAAGGCGTCGATTTCCCTGAAGGTGGTGAGCTGGGCTACGGGGCTGGTAGCAAGGTACTTGAGCACTTCCCAGGCCGCGGCTTTGCGGGAATCGGGCACGGTTTCAGGTATGGAAAGATAGGTGCCGCCGAGGCTGGCCATCATCTTGCCGGGAAGGTAGGCTACGCGCCACTTGCCGGGTTCCGGGGAAAGCCAGGTGCGCAAGGTGCCGCCGAACCAAGCGCCGTTTACTATGGTGGCAACCTTGCCGTCTATATAGGCCTGGGACCAGGGGCCGGACCACGCGCCGAGGTCGCCGTCGACCTTGGCTTCCTTGACCTTCTTTACCAGTTCGAGCGCGTTCAGGAATTTGGCTTTGGGCTCCAGGGGCTTGCCGTTTTCCAGCCAGCCGCCCTTGCCGCCGTTAAGGGGTATAGCCTGTACCGCCGAAGGATGCTCTATAGCGTACATGCCCTTGGCCGGATCGGCGAGCTTCTTCATGACCTCTATATATTCATCCCAGCTCTTAAGCTCATCGAGATTTACGCCGGCCTGCCGAGCCAGGTCTTCGCGATAGAAGAGCACCGCGGGGGCTATGTCCACGGGCATGGCTATAAGCGCTCCCTTGGTCGTGGTAGCGTTGGCCATAGCGAACTTAACGATGTCCTTGGTAACGTTCTTGGCGTTATACGGAGCGCTATTCAGGTCGACGAGGCCGCCGGCCTCCACGAACTGGGCAATAAAGCCTACCTCGAGCGCCTCTATATCGTTGGACTGCTCTTTTGCGGCGAGCACGGTGGTGAGGCGGTTGTGGTGGCCGCCGAAGTCGGCGGTCTGGAAGGTAATTTTAATGTTAGGATACTTGGACTTGAAGTCGGCGCTGTCGAAGACGGCTTTATAGGCCTTTTCCAGATCGCCATAAGCTCCCATGGTTACTTCATAGGATGCCTTGGCGTCGAATTTCGCCACGCTGCTTGCGCTTTCGCTTTTTGCGCACGAAACGGCGCCGATGCTCATGAGCGCTATGAGCGTGACCGCGATGAACGTGTTCTTTTTCATGGTTCCTCCGTGGATGGTACCTGCGTTTGCTCAGGTTTTCTGCAGTGTGACGCCGCTTTTCAGCCTTGTCAAGGAATTTCTGTATACGTATACACAGAAATATCCATTTATTTTCCGCACACAATGCCTTATACATAGACGGCTGATACGAAAATGGACTCCATGCTTGTAATTTTTCGGGTAATCTTGAGAATAGCGATGCTCGCATCAAGATATTCAGCGAAATATTGCTAAGCTCGTGCTTTCCGTGTATTGTATACGTATCCATGAAGCAAGCCAAGGTCGGGAGTATTGGAATATATGCCTAGATTACCGAATGACCCAGACAAACGCTTTCCTTCCAGCATACTGGCTACCCAAAAAGACGTAGCCAAGGCCGCGGGCGTATCCTCGGCCACCGTGTCGCGCTACCTAGCCGCCCCCGATAGCGTTCGCGTCGACGCCGCGGAAAAGGTCCGCGCGGCCATAGAAGCGCTGGGCTATCAGGTGGACCATTCGGCGCAGAGCCTTAAAACGGGACGTTTCTATAATGTAGGCATACTAACGCCGGGCATAGGTCCGTTCTATTGGGAAGTAACGCATGCCATCCAGAGCATACTCAATGAAAACGGCTATTTCAGCTCCATTTTTTTTACGCGCGACATAGACAACCAATTCCATAGCTACCGCGACCGCTTGCCGCTGTTTCTCAAGAAACGCTACCTGGACGGCATTATCTTCTTCCCGCTCAATACGCGCGAGGACGACCAGCTGCTCGACCTGCTCGTGCAGTGGGGCCGACCCTTCGTCGTCATGGATAGGGCTATAGCCAACCCCGCTATTTATCAGCTAACGGTCGATAACTATCAGGGCGGTTGGAAGGCGGCGGACGCGCTCATCGAGAAGGGGCATCGCGAGTTCCTCTTTATATGGGGAACGCCGCAGGTACCCTCCGCCTTTGAACGCTTTCAGGGCTTTTCTCGCAGGCTTGCCGAGGCAGGCATAGCGATGCCCAGCGACAGGCAGCTCTTCGGCGACTTCTTCGCCGAGCCCACCTACCACGCGGTAAAGAACGCTCTCCCCTCCCTGCCCCCGTTCAGCGCGGTATTCGCGAGCAACGATTCTTCTGCCCTGGGCTTTATACGAGCCGCCCATGAGGCTGGCCTGGAATGCCCGCGGGACTATTCCATTATAGGCTTCGACAACAACCCCGAGTACGCCAAGCACGTCATCCCTACCCTCTCCACCTTTAAGCAGCCGCTTAGGGAGTTCGGCCTGGACGGGGCGCAACTCCTACTGGCCCTCATCGAAGGCAGGAGCATCGACCGCCATCGTTCGGTGTATATACCGGAATTTATAGAGCGCGAATCGATCGCCTTGGCGCCCGCTTTGCAGGAAGGCAGAATCAATGGCTGAAGAACCGGAGGGAATACGCTATCCGGAGGGCTTTATCTGGGGAGCCGCGACGGCGGCTTATCAGATAGAAGGCGCCTGGAATGAAGTCGGCAAAGGCGAATCCGTGTGGGACCGCTTTTCGCATAGCGAAGGCAGGATAGCCAACGGCGACACGGGCGATCGGGCCTGCGACCACTTCCACCGCTATAAAGAAGACATAGCCATCATGAAGGAGCTGGGCCTTAACGCCTATCGCTTCAGCATATCCTGGCCCCGCGTTATTCCGGACGGCTCTGGCGCCGTCAATGAGGAAGGGCTTGCGTTCTACCGGAACTTGGCGCGCGAACTCCGCAAGGCGGGCATAAAGGCCGTCGCTACGCTCTTCCACTGGGATATGCCGCAAGCCCTACAGGATAAGGGCGGCTGGCTCAACAGGGACAACTGCGCGCATTTCGCCCGCTACGCTCGCATCGTGTACGAGGCTTTAGGCGAATACGTCGATTTCTGGATAAGCCATAATGAGCCCTGGGTGGTAGCCTTCTTAGGACATGCCTATGGCCAGCATGCGCCCGGCATCGTCGACGCGAGCGGCAAGACGGCCTTCCAGGTGGCGCACCACCTTCTCCTGTCGCATGGCATGGCCTTGTCGGAGTATCGCGCGAGCGGCCTTACAGCGCCCTACGGTATAGCCTTGAGTATGGCGCCCAGCTATCCCGCCACTGACTCCGAGGCCGACAGGCAGGCCGCCGAGCGGGCGCATCGTTCGGGAAACGACTGGTTCGCCAGGCCCGTATGCTCGGGCTCCTACCCCGAGGATGTGGCCGCCGCTTTGCGTAAAGCCGGGCTTTTCCCCCAGGTGGAAGACGGCGACATGGCCCTTATCGGCCAAAAAATGGATTTCCTGGCCATCAACAGCTATTTTCGCCAACTGATACGCCACGACGAGGAGGCGAAACCCCTTGCTTGCGCTATCGTGGAGGGTACGGGACCGCGCACGGCTATGGATTGGGAAATTCACCCGCCCATACTTCGTGACCTCCTCACGCGCCTGGCGCGCGATTATCCGGGCTTGGATCTCTATGTCACGGAAAACGGGGCCGCTTTTGAAGACGAGCTCAGCCATGAAGGCGCGGGCGATCGTATCCATGATGTGGCGCGGCTCTCTTATATCCGGGATCATCTGCGCGCCGCCCATGAACTCTTCGCGCGCGGAGTCCCCTTCAAGGGCTATTTCGTGTGGTCTCTGCTGGACAATTTTGAGTGGTCCTTCGGCTACGCCAAGCGCTTTGGCATCGTGCACGTTGACTTTAAGAGCCAGAAGCGCAGCCTGAAGGACAGCGCCCTTTGGTATAGAGAGCTTATCAGGCGCAACGGCTTTTAAAATCAGCGGCTCGGCCGCCAAGGCCGAG
>JBGSKZ010000465.1:0-4397 GCA_041741035.1 Treponematales bacterium | reverse complement strand
GAGGCCATCGAGCTCGCCCGCGTACGCGAGCGCGTCCTGCCTGCCTAACTGGCCGTCGAGCACAGCGGACAACAGGTCGGAGGAGTTGGCCGCTATATCGCCGAAGCTGCGCTGGAAGTCGCGGGGCAGGCCGCGCCTTAGATAGTCAAGGTCTACGCCGCCCGGGCTCAAATCCACGTACTCGATATCGAAGACGAGCGCCTTCGCGCCGAACTCCTTCAGGCGCAGTATGCCGTCGGCAACGTAAGAGCGCGGCCATGGCCATACGCCGGCATGCTCTACGGCGCGGTCGTCCACGTCCAGCAAAACCAGGGCTTCTGTACGCGGCCGTTCGGGCTTCAGCCAGAGGAAGGCGTCGTAAAGCTGCCATTCCAAGGCTCTGAAGGGCTCTACCAGGTATAGAAGCGAAAAAACGCTCGCGGATATGAGGGCAATCAATGCATGGCGCTTCTTGAATTTCATCCTCTGCTCCTCGGCTACTTTACATATTACGGCGTAAATTTAACTTCAAGCTGTGCGATAGCTTACATACGCAGTATAGTTAGCAGTATAGACCTAAAACAAGGAAAGCCCATGAAGAAAGTATATATGGCTTTATTCGTTATCAGCCTGGCTTTCAGCGCTTTCGCCCAATCGGGAAGCGAGATCGACGGGCTTTTAGCGGAAAGCATCCTGAGCGCCCAGAGCGCCGCCCGCTTCGTGCTATCCGCCGCCGAGAAAGCCCCCGCTGATGTCAAGCCGGGCGACGCGTTCACGTTGGCCAAGGAAAACGCCTGGCTGCCCGACTGGGCCTTGCCGCAAAGCGCGCTCGGCCTCGCCGACCTATCCTTCCTTATCATGAGCGCCTTCGACCTGGAGGGCGGCCTCTTCTATAAGCTGTCCCCGGGACCGCGCTACGCCTATCGAGAACTCGTATACCTGCGAGCCATACAAGGCCTAAGCGATCCGGCAATGTTAGTAAGCGGCGAACGCTTCCTGCGCATACTCGGGCGCGTACTCGATCTGCAGGGAGGCGCCTTATGAAACGCCCGCTACTGTTCTTTGCCCTGCTCCTTAGCGCGCTGTTGGCCTACGGCACGGATTTCGGCGCCGCTCTTGGCCTTTCGCCTAAAGCGACCGAGGACGGCTTCTCCCTGTCCATGGGGCTTACGCCCTGGCTGTCCTCCATACCCGCGGGCGGCGCGGGCGCTGACACGGAGCTCTATCTGTCCGCTGCCCTTTCCGTGTCCTACAAGGACGATGCCTGGTCCTTCGGCATAGCGCCGAGGCGCTTCGATATACTCTTAAAGCCTGCTCCGGGCACGAGCATACGGCTCGGCAGGCAGGCATATAGCGACGGCGCGGGCATGATAGCCTCGGGGCTGTATGACGGCTTCAGCCTGATTAGCTCCTGGGGCTCGGCCAGGCTGTCGCTGTCTTCGCTCTACGCGGGCCTCGTCGATAAGGCGGGCTCCACCGTAGTCATATCAAACGCCGACCTGAATGAGCGCGACGACCAAAGCGTATACTTTGCCCCGCCCCGCGCCCTTATGGCCCTCGGCCTGAGCTTCCCCGGCCGCCTTACGTACTTTGCGGACGCCATTGCCCAGTTCGACGCGCGGGGCGCGGGAGCCCTTAATTCCCAATACCTGAGCCTGGGCCTGCGCGGCAGCAGCGCCGACGCTTTGAGCTTTGAGCTTGCCCTGGTAAACGGTTTCGTAGAGGAGGAAGGGGAGGCCTTCGCCTACTCCTTGGCGGCCAAGGCCGAGCTCGCGTACCTGCTTCCAGGCGGCTTGTCGGACAGGCTATTCGGCAGCCTGCGCATAGCCTCGGGCGACTTGGGCTTCCTTTCTCCCTATATGTCGGTGAACGCCATAGCTCAGGGCCAGCTGTTCGTAGCGCGCCTGTCGGGCTTGTTCGTGGCGCAGGCTGGCTACGAGGCCAGGCTCGCGGACAATATTAACGCCGAGCTGCAAACCAGCGGCTTCCTACGCAGCAAAGAGGGCGGCCCGTCGGATTCGGGCCTGGACCCGGGCTCAGACGCGCTTTGGCTGGGCTTCGAGCTCTACGGCTCGCTGCGCTGGACGCCCTATTCGGATTTAAACCTACTCTTAGGTTCCGGGCTGTTTGTTCCCGGAGCCGCCTTCCTTGAGGCGGAGCCCCTGCGCTGGCTCGCGGCGCTCTCCATAGTCCTATCGATGTAGCCATGAGGAGTCATGCCATGAAACGCGTTGTAGCGCTACTTATCGTATTAACGGCGGCCGGCGCCTTATGGGCCCAGGCTCAGAGCGCTGTGCTCAAGGATTTCAGCGGCAAGGTGGAAGTAATGGCCCCCGGAGGCGCGTGGAAGCCCGCGGTCAAGGGCATGGCCCTGGCCAAGAACAGCGCAATATCCACGGGCTTTAAGAGCCTGGCCGTGCTCAGCCTCGGCTCGTCCACCCTGACGGTGAAGCCCCTTACCAAACTCACCCTTGAAGAGCTGGTCAAGGCGGAGGGAGGCGACATCGTCAAACTCTTCCTGAACACGGGCCGGGTGAGCGCCCAAGTAAGCGCCCCCGCTGGCGGCGCGACGGACTTCAGCGTGAAGAGTCCCACCGCCACCGCCTCCGTTCGCGGCACCTGGTTCGATTTCGACGGCGCTAACCTCGCGGTGAACGAAGGCACGGTCGTGTTCTTCGGCTCAGGCGGCCAGGCCGTGGCCGTATCCACGGGCGGCTCGAGCAGCCTAGGCTCCGACGGCGAGCCGCTGACGGCGCTTGAGAGCGCTTACGACGAACTAAAGCCTCTCCTGCCCCCGGGCATGGACGCCGCAAGCTTCGCCTCGTTATCAAGCGTATCCGGCGATTTCCTGGCTGCCCTGGCCGCCGCCGGCGTCACCATTACCGTGAGCTGGTAGATCGATGCGCCACCTTGTCACGCGCGTACGCGCGAGGAGAACTACTATGCGAAAGACCTTAGTCCTAGTCGCCTCTATCGGCCTACTTTTCTCGTTCGCCTCCTGCTCGGGCCTCTTTCCCGCGCGGGGCGACGCTACCGTAATCATACAATTGGGAGGCTCGTCAGCTCGCGCCCTGTCCGGCGCGCCCTTCGCTGGCCTGCCTGTCTTAAGCTCCTACAGCATAACGGTAAGCGGCCCCGGCATGGAGACGGTGACCTATACCATACCCGGCAGTTCCCCGAGCTTCAGCGCCAGCATACCCGCCGGACCGGAGCGCACTATTGAGCTCTACGCGCCGGTGGATTGGGTGGCTACGGATGGACTTATAAATCCTGGTAATCCGACTACGCCTATACCTCTTCCTACTCTAGTGAAAGCCTATGGGGCTAAGTCTACGCTGGACTTAAGCGCGGGCAAGACGGTCAATGTGGCAATGAGGCTGGTAGTGGCGGAGACGAAAATTTTATTGCCGGATGCTGTGAATGATGCATATCTAATAAGTGTAGATTCTATTCTTAACCCAGGTACACCTTCAAGCAATTATTATGGATTTTTATCAGAAGCCGATTTTGAGTTCGACCGGTATGGCCGATTGCTCATAAGCACAGAAAATCCTATTCGTATCCTTGACAATATTAATAATGAAAATATTACTATTATAAATGCTTGGGGAACAAGTATGGCAATCGATTATACTAACAATCGGTTGTTCATTTTAGGCGATGGTCAAATACTTATGGCTGACTTGAATCTGGCATCTCCTATAAGCGCTGCAATGGTATCACAACCTTCTGGAGCATCAATAGAATATCAGGGCTTAGCTGTTGATGGTGTGGGTAATATCTATGTCTCGTCTGTGATTGATAATGTTAGTGGATTGGTAAAATTCTCAATGATTAATCCGGAGAGTTATATTTTTACTTCAAAACAGGCACTTGGAATAGCTTCTTTAACTATTAAAGACTTGGCCGTAAAGGATGGTAAACTTTATGTACTAGCAGCGGAAAATGTTTGGAATGGTTCGACTATCCATCATGGAAAACTATTAGAATTACAGCTAGATGATCTTTCCGTGTCGCGCGTGCTTGGAGCCTCATCAGGTACTTATCCTGGTGATCCTGATACGCAATTCTATGGACCGCAACGTTTCATAGCAATTGCACCACGCAAGCTCATTATTTCTGATGAAGGTTTATTGGTCGGGAATAATGATATTGATCGTGTTGTTCAGGTCGATATTCCAAGCTGGACTATAGAGATGATTGGTCTTGAGGGGCAGGTGAATTTTTTTAGAACATACTCTGTCTGTTAGTTTGTTTTGAAAATACTCTTCTACACCTCCGGCCTCGCCGGCTCCGGCCATATCGTTAAGGGCCTTTCTATAGCCAATGCCATACGCAGGGCGGGCCTGGATTGGGAGTATCGGATACTCAGCGTGCATACGCCCTTCGCAGGTTTAGCCGAGCGGCAGGGCGTCGCT
>JBGSKZ010000464.1:0-1707 GCA_041741035.1 Treponematales bacterium | reverse complement strand
GAACGCCGAGCTCGAGCGCTGGAAGCACGAGAACGGCGAGCGCCTGCGCAACGCCCAGAGAGCCGCGGAATCCGACGCCAAGGCCCTTGGCGCCGCGAGCGAAGCGGCTAAGGAAGCCTTCGAGAAAGCCGAAAAAGCCATTATCAATGACGCGAACGGCTACAAGGCGAAATTCGACGCCGCCCTGAAGTCCGCCGCCCACGAGAGCGCCGGCGCGCTGGCGGCCCTGCATGAGCAGATAAAGGCCAACAGCGCGGCTCTGTCGGCCGACTGGGATAAGGAAAAGAAACGCGTGCTGGAAAACGCCAAAAGCGAGCGCGACGCGCTGAGCCGCGACGTGCGGGCGCTATCCGAAGAAGTCGTGCGCTTCAGGCAGGACCTTAGCCAGAAGACGAGCCAGGCCCTCGACGATTTCGGCCGTTCATACGACGCCCTGTCCGGCGACGCCGTCCGCAAGGCGCGCGAGGCCGCGGCGGCCATGGAAACAAGCCTCGACGAGTACAAGAGCGAGGCCAAGGGCCTTAAGGACAGCTTCGAGGCGGCCCGCGCCGTCATGTCAGTGGGGCTCGAGGACGAGAAAAAGCAGCGGGAGCGCGCCTTTGCCGAAATGGACAAGCAGATCAAGGCCTTCCAGGTCCAGACTAAGCTCTTCGAGCGCGCGGATGAGCTTAAAGCCTCACTCTCCGAGGCCATGGACGGCATGAAGGCCGACCTAAGCCGCGCGGAAAGCCGCCGGGCCGAGATGCTCGAGCTGGAAACGCAATACGGGCGCATTAAGAGGCTTGAGGACGAGCTGTCCCAGAAGATAGCCCGCTTCCTGGCCGAGAAGCGCCGCCTCGATTCCATGGAGGACGACTTTAAGCGCCTGCTCGGGCTTTCCCAGTCGGTGGACCAGAAACTCGCGCAGCTGAGCGGCAGCAACGATCAGCTCGCCGACATACAGGCCGAAGTGCGGCGCCTGAGCGAGGCCGCGGACGAGGCGGCGGACAAGTACGATAGGCTCGAGCGCAAGGCAACTATACTCGACGCCACCACCGACGCCGTGGACAAGAACTTCCAGGCCATTACCGAGCTCGAGCGCAACGTGCGCTCCATGGACAGCGATATACGCGAGGTGCCCGACCGCATCATAGACCTCAAGCGCTCGCTGGACGAGGTCATGAACGCCAAGCCCAGGCTGGACGCCGCCATCGTGCGGCTGGACGAGATAGGGGCCACCCTCGTGGATACCGAAAAGCGCGCCGCCGAGCTCAATAAGGCGCGCGAGTGGCTGGCCAGGGCGGAAACGCGCTTCGAGGAACTCAACAAGAAGACCCAGGACCATCTTAAGCTCCTGAACGAGCTCTTGAAAGACGAGCCGAGCTCGGGCAAGAAGGACAAAGGCGCGCCCTCCCTGTCCGTGCAGGAAGCGGTGCGCAAGCTTTCCCACCAAGGGTGGAAGGTGGAGGAGATAGCGCGCGCGGTCAAGCTGTCGCGCGGAGAAGTGGAACTGATACTGGAGCTTGGCCACCAGGACTAGCAGGCCAGGAACTGCGGAAGCGACGGCCGGGCCCCAGCCTTGGGGCCCGGCTTTTTTATCGGTAAAAGCCCTGTAGCAGCTCGCGCGCTTCGTCCGAGAGGACTAAGCCCGGAAGCTCTTCCAAAGCCTTCGCCGCCTCGCCGTCCTTGAAGCCCGCGGCCTTGGCGCGGGTAAGCGCGTCGAGCGCC
>JBGSKZ010000463.1:0-2254 GCA_041741035.1 Treponematales bacterium | reverse complement strand
CGATCTTCAGGGCGCAGCCGCGCCGTAAGCGGCGAAGGCTCCGAGCGCCCCCTCGTGCTGGTCATAGGGGAAGGGCCCGGCGCGGAGGAAGACAGGACCGGCAGGCCTTTCGTCGGCCCCGCAGGCCAGCTCCTGGACAAGATGCTCGCCGCTATCGGCCTCTCGCGCGGAGACAATACCTACATAGCCAATATAGTCAAATGCCGGCCGCCCATGAACCGGGACCCGGCCCCGGACGAGCAAGCCGCATGCATGGCTTACCTGGACAGGCAGATAGCCCTTCTTAAGCCGCGCGCCATATTGGCCGCCGGGCGCATACCGGCGCAGGCTCTCCTGCAAACCAAGGATGGCATAGGCAAGCTGCGCGGCAGGCTCTGGGATTACCGGGGGGTAGCGCTGGTGGCAAGCTACCATCCCAGCGCTCTCCTGCGCAACGAAGAGCTCAAGCGCCCCGCCTGGGAAGACCTTAAGCTCCTTAAGTCGATACTGCCCGATGCCTGAGTTCGTTCAAGTAGCCTTCGACCTGCCCCTGGACAGGGAATTCACCTATCGTAATCCGCCGGGCCTCGACGCCGCCGTGGGATCGCGGGTAGAGGCCACGCTGGGCCGTAGGGCCTTGAGCGGCTGGGTATGCGCCTCCGGCGACGAATGCCCCATAGATCCGGGCCTGGTCAAGGACTATCGCCGCATCGTAGACGCCCAGCCCCTCTTCGGCGCGGACACGCTCGCGTTGGCGCGCTGGCTGGCCGGCATGTATTTCTGCTCGCTCGGCGAGGCGCTGGCTTCCATGATGCCTTCGGGCAGGAGGGAGTCCAAGGCGGAAGGCGGCGCCTTCGATGACCTGCGCATCGGAGAGGCCCCCATCGTGGCCTCGGCCGAACAGAGCGCGGCCCTTGCCCGCATCCTGTCGCGGCCTTCCGGCCGCTGGTACCTGTACGGCCCCACCGGCACCGGCAAGACCGAGGTATTCCTGCAGGCCGCCGAGGCCACCCTCGCCGAGGGCCGCGGCGTCATCTATCTGGTACCCGAGATCGCCCTTACCCATCAGGTGGTGGAGGCCGTGCGCAAGCGCTTCGGCAAGCGCTGCGCCATCATACACTCGGGCCTTACGCCCTCGAAAAAGCTGGCCGAGTGGAAGCGCCTGCTTTCAGGCGAGGCTTCCATAGCCGTGGGGGCGCGGAGCGCGATCTTCGCCCCGGTGCGCGCGCTGGGCCTGGTAGTCCTGGACGAGGAGCACGAAAGCTCCTACAAAGCCGGCAACGCGCCCCGCTACCACGCCAGGCAGGCCGCCATGCGCCGCGCCTCCGAAGCCGGAGCCAGGCTCGTCATGGGCTCGGCCACGCCGAGCGCGGAGTCCTGGCATCTGATGAAGGAAGGCGCCCTTGAGCGCCTGACCTTAAGCCAGCGGCTCGCGGGCGGCGACATGCCCCGGCTCGATATCGTGGACATGCGCGGCGAAAGCGGAGCGCTCTCCTCCCGCCTCATCGAGGAGCTGCGCCGCGTGCACGCGGAGGGCGGCCAATCCATACTCTTCCTGAACCGCAGGGGCTTCTCCTATTTCTGGGCCTGCCGCAGTTGCGGCGCGGAAGCTAAATGCAAGCATTGCTCGGTGGGTCTCACCTATCACAAAGAGCGGGGCCGCATGGTGTGCCACTATTGCGGCTTTTCCAGCGCGCCGCCCGCGGCCTGCCCCGAGTGCGGCTCCCTGGATACCGGCTGGGCCGGCTTCGGCACCGAGCAGGTCGAGGAGGACGCGCTGCGGCTCTTCCCCGACCTGCGCATAGCCAGGCTGGACGCAGACACGGCCGCGCGCAAAGGCGCGGTTGAAGAAGTCATAAGGGATTTCAGGGACCGCAAGCTCGACCTGCTCCTGGGCACCCAGATGGTGGCCAAGGGGCTCAACTTTCCCGGCGTGCGCCTCGTGGGCGTGGTGCTCGCCGATACCACGCTCAACCTGCCGGACTTCCGGGCCGCCGAGCGCGCTTTCGCCCTCATCACCCAGGTGGCCGGACGCGCCGGACGCTTTGAGAAGGGCGGCCGGGTCATCGTGCAGACCTATAGGCCGCAAGCCTCCGTCATACGGCGCGCCGCCGCCAACGACGCCGAAGGCTTCTACGCGGACGAGCTCGCCATGCGCCGCGAACTGGGCTTTCCGCCCTTCGCGCGGCTCATACGCGTGGTGCTGCGCTCCAAGGAACGCGACGAGGCCCGCGCCATGGCGCATGAGCTGGCCAAGCGCGTAGCCCAGGCCGGC
>JBGSKZ010000462.1:0-2676 GCA_041741035.1 Treponematales bacterium | reverse complement strand
GAGCGCGCGCCGAGCCTAAGCGTCCTCGTCCGGCTCAAGCCTCGCCGGACGCGTGAACCGGCGATGCCGACGAGGGTACCCAGCCTAAGCCGCAGCCTGGCCAGGGCCTGTCGCGGTCGGCAAAACGCAGGCGCAGGCGCCGGGAGTCGCCGCCGGGCGCCGGAACCGGTCAGGATATCCCTCCCGCTTGACAGAGCGCGGCCAATTACGGATGATGCGAGGGTGAACGTCGAACGGCTCAATGGTTTATCGATCGAAGCGCTCTATGCGCTCGCTGAGAAGATGGCTCTCGATTTGCCTCCGTCGCTGGAGCGCATATTCGTGGTCGAAGCCATACTCGAGGCCTTCGAGGAAGATAACGAAGACAGAAAAGCCTCCGGCGACGCCGCCATTCATATAGAAGAGAAAAAGTTTTCCGGCTCGGAGCTGGACGAGATCGACGCGTCGCTGGACGCGGCCCCGTGCATAGCCAGGCGCTATAACGAAACCGTGATCCACTGCGTACCCCGGGACCCCGAATGGGCCTTCGCCTTTTGGGACGTGAAGGACGAAGACGTGGATACGCTCTGCGCCTCCGACGGCTTTAACGGCTTCTTCCTGCGCGTGATACGCTCGGCCCTCCATGACGGCAAGCCGGTCATGAGCTTCGAGATACCCGTAGGGGATGAAGACGACCATTGGTATATCCATCTGCCCGAGCAGGATTCCTACTACCGCCTGGATTTATGCATGCGCTGCGGCTCAAAATCCAAGGTCATAGCGCACTCGAACGTCATACGCACGCCGCGCGCCCTGCTCGCGGACGCGCTGGACGAGCTCGATCCCGACGCCGCGGCGCTCGCCGCGCTATCGGGACTCGATCACCTCAAGATTCAGAACCCGCCCGATAGGCATCCGTCGCGTATCATGGGCGGCTTCGACGACTAGCCGGAATTAAAGGCGGAGGCCGACTTGGAAACTGGAAATATCGCGCTCGTCCTCAATGCCCATCTCCCCTTCGTGCGCCAGCCGGATTACGCGCGCTTTTTGGAAGAGCGCTGGCTTTTCGAATCTATATCCGAAACCTATCTGCCCTTGCTCCGGCTGTTCGCCAAGCTGGAGGCCGAGAGGGTTCCTTGGCGCCTAACCCTGGCCCTGTCTCCCACGCTGGTATCCATGCTCGGCGACGCGCTCCTGCGGGAGCGCTACGCGGATTGGCTCGGCGAGCAGCTTACGCTCGCCGACCGCGAATTGGAGCGCTGCGCCGGCGACCCGGTATTCCATCCCCTGGCGCAGCTCTATAAGGACCTCTATCAGCAAAACTTCGACGATTTTACCGTGCTCCATGCGGGCAACATACTTTCGGCCCTGGATTTCTACTATAAAAAAGGCCGGCTTGAGCTCATGACGAGCGCCGCTACCCAGGCCTTCCTCCCCATATACCGCGCCTTCCCCGAATCCATAGCCTGCCAGATAGAAGCCGCGGTCGTATCCTTCCGATCGGTATTCGGCCGCTCGCCTTCCGGCTTCTGGACCCCCCATCTGGGCTGGTATCCCGGCCTTGAGGAGCTCTTGAGCGCCTATGGCCTCCAGTACAGCGTGGTATCGACCCGAGGCGCCATGCTGGGCAAACCCACGCCTCGCCAGGGCTCGTACGCGCCGGTAGCCTGCCCCAACGGCTTTACCAATTATATACGCGACGTGGCGGCCACGGAGTCCGTTTGGTCGGAAACCGAGGGTTATCCGGCCGATCCCGCGTACCGCGATTTTTACCGCGACATAGGCTTTGACCTGCCCCTCGAGTACATTGGCCCCTATATCGAGCAGGGGCAGATACGCACCTTTACCGGCTTCAAGTATTGGGCGATAACGGGCAGGGGACAGGACAAAGTTCCCTATGAGCCTGACCTTGCCGCCGCCAAGGCCGTGGAGCACGCGGAGAATTTCCTGTATAACCGGGCTAGGCAGGCAAAAAAGGCGCGGCCGCACATGGATAGGCCCCCGCTCATGGTAGCGCCTTACGACGCGGAGCTTTTCGGCCATTGGTGGCACGAGGGCATACAGTGGCTGGAGGCCCTCTTCCGCAAGGCCCAGGGCACTTCCGAGCTCAACTTCGTCACTTTGGGCGAATACCAGCGGCAGTACCCCGAAAATTACGAATCCGTGCCTGAATTCTCTTCCTGGGGAGACGGCGGCTACGCGGGCATTTGGCTCGAGAAATCCAATGACTGGCTTTACCGGCACAGCTTCAAGCTGCTTGAATACATGATGGAACTGGCTGACCGCTTCCCCGACGAGAGCGGCCTGCGCGAGCGGGTGCTTAACCAGGCGGCGCGCGAGGTGCTCTTGTCCCAGGCGGCCGATTGGCCCTTCCTCCTGCGCTCGGGCAAATCGGGCTCCTTCGCCCGCAAGCAGATCGAGGACGCCGTAACGAACTTCTCCCGCATATACGAAATGCTCTGCGCCAATACCGTGGGCACCGAATGGCTCACCAAGCTGGAGAAGCGCAACAACCTCTTCCCCCACATCAATTACCGCATATTCCGCAGAAAGCGCTAAATGGGCGCCGCGGGCTATTGGCTGAGCCACGCGTTCTTTCTCCGCCGGGAGCGCTTTGCCCTGAGCGCCATGAAGGCCGTCGCGCCCCGCGTGGTGGAAATCGAGGCAAGCGCGCTGGGCGAGGCGTCATGACGGCGC
>JBGSKZ010000461.1:0-1164 GCA_041741035.1 Treponematales bacterium | reverse complement strand
CCTACGCCCTGCTCTTGGGAGGCGCCGCGGGCTGTTTCGTGTCGGGCGAGGCGTTGGAGCTGCGGATGGACTACGACGAGCTCAAGGCGGCCGGCGCCACCCTGGGCTCGGGCGCCGTCATAGCCTTGGGGCCGGGGCGCTCCCTCCTGGACTGCCTCTGCGCCATCATGGACTTCTTCAAGCACGAATCCTGCGGCAAATGCGTGCCCTGCCGGGTGGGAACGAGCCGCCTGGCCAAAGCCGCCTACTCGCTAGCCGCCGAGGCCCGGGCGGGCGCCGGCCAGGCTGCCATAAAAGCCGGGCTGGAAGCGCTCGCCGCCGACGCCGAACGCATAGCCAAGGCTTCGCTTTGCCCCCTTGGCCAATCGCCCATACTGCCGCTCAAGAGCGCCGTCCGGAACCTCACCTATTACAGCTGAAAGGTACATGCACATGCAGAACGATGAATTGAGCTTTAGCATAGACGGCACGACGGTACGCGCCAAGCGCGGCGCCCTCCTCATACAGGCGGCCCGCGAGGCTGGCTTCGACATACCCAGCCTCTGCTGGCACCGAAAGCTCAGCCCCACCGGCGCGTGCAGGCTCTGCATAGTCAAGGTGGAAGGCATGCGCGGCCTCGTAACGTCCTGCTCGACCCTGGTCGAGGAAGGCATGAAGGTCATAGCCTTCGACGAAGAACTCGAAGAGGAGCGGCGCTTCCTCTTAGCCTCCCTCATGACCGAGGCGGACGTGGGCGGCGACGGTTCCCATCGCGACGAGTTCGCCGAGCTCTGCCTGCGCTACCGGCTCATCCCCAGCCTCACGCCCCCCCGGGCCAAGGCCCCCACGGAAGGCCTGCCGCTTACCCCGAGCGCCTACACGGCCAGGGACGACAGCTCGCCGGTACTCAGCTTCGATCCGGCCAAGTGCATAAAATGCTTCCGCTGCGTAAAGGCCTGCGACGAGGTGCAGGGCAAAGGCGTCATAGGCGTGCTGGACCGCGGCGTGGACAGCTACATAGCCGCGGGGCTTGACGGCTGGGGCTCATCCGAATGCGACGGCTGCGGCGAATGCGTACAGCTCTGCCCCACCGGCGCCCTTGTGGAGAAGCCCAACCGCGAGCTTATGCGCGCGGCCTTGGGCGGGTCGCGCTACCATGCGGCAGGCGCTCAGGCGGAAGGCGGC
>JBGSKZ010000460.1:0-2688 GCA_041741035.1 Treponematales bacterium | reverse complement strand
CTAGGCGCGTTGAACGAAAGCTTGGCGGCGGATCCGGCCGCGGGCCCTGGCTCCTGGGCGGCCGTGACGCCTCTGCCGGGGGCCGCTGACGCGTACAAGCTCGCTGTCAAGGTATCGGGCTATTTTGGGCCCCTCGATTTTATCGCCTTGCCGCAGGCTCAAGCGATTTCCGGGGCGAGGCCGGCTTCCCTCGATCCCGGCAGCAGCGTATTCGTAAAGGGCCTACGCGCCGACGGGGCGCGTTCGTTACGCCTGGCGGCCGAATTTGGCCTGGCTGACGGCGTGCTCTATGGCCTTCCGAGCGCCGCATGGGGCTCGGTATTTGCCGATGAAGGGGATCTATCCGCCTATTTCGGCATACAGGCGGCTATAGGCTACGAGCGCTTCAGCAACGGCGTATCGGATAAGAACGCGTTCTTGGATTTCGGCTTCGCTTTCCTCGGGCAGGCGCCGCTGCCCTGGCTGCTCGGCGCCAAGGCCTGGTACGATTTGGACGAATCGAAGCAGCCGAGCGCCAGCCTTGCCTTATACGCCGCGCCCTTCGATTTTGGCGCGTTGCCAATAGCCTTTTCTTCTAACCTTAAGCTCAATTACAGCAGCGCCACGACGCGTACTACGCTTGATGCGACTGCCTTAGCGCGCGCAGGATTGCTTTCTCGTATAGAAGGCTTGGCCGAGGGCTTCGAAGCGGACGCTTTCCTGGATGTCGGCCTGGACCTCAATAGCGCCGAGCTTAGCTGGGAGACGGAAGCGCGCGCGCGCTGGGCGAAGCGCTTCGGCGTTCGGCTCGGCCTGGACACGGAACTGTCACTCGGCGTTCTATCCGCGCCTACCGGCGAATGGGCCCGCGAGCTCCGCGGGGTATCCGATAGCCAACGCGCGATAACTGGCTTCGGCGGCCTCGTATGGAAAACCCAGGCCCCGTTTAGCCTCGCCCGCGGCCGGCTCTTCCTTAACGACGCCCTGCCCGTTCATGTCACCCTGTTCCCCTTTGCGGACCTCGCCTATATCATAGGCGAAAATAGCGGCGCCTTCGATCCGTCCA
This sequence comes from Treponematales bacterium, assembly GCA_041741035.1. Lineage (GTDB taxonomy): Bacteria > Spirochaetota > Spirochaetia > Treponematales > UBA12059 > UBA5200. The sequence continues at coordinate 1,643 of JBGSKZ010000460.1, read as the reverse complement.
ATATCTATCTCTGCGCCGGAGCCGAATTGAATGTGACCATAGACAGCCGCCGCTTGGACTATATGCGCATATCGGCGGGCTGGGATCTACGCGAAAGCATACTCGGGATAGCGCCGCCGCTTGATACCTCGGATATGGAATTGGTATTCGCCTTAGGGCTTTTTTTCTAAGACATATGCATGGCACGCAAGCAACGGAGCACTATTTGAACGAAACGACGAAGGCCGAACGCATTCTCTTCCTCTACCTGCCCACCGGCGGCGGGCACGTGTCCAACGCCAAGGCTATGGGCGGCGTGCTTGAAAAGAAGTACGGGGCAGAGGTTAAGATATACGACCCCGTGTCGGCGGGCACGCTCTTCGGAGGCGCGCTCTTAGAGGACGGCTACCGCATAGCCTCGCTCAAGGTACCCTTCGTATGGAAGGCCATGTTCAAGGCCAATGAGCTTAAGGCCAATATGCGCTTCGCGCAGGCCTTTACCGGCGCCATGGCCCGCCTGGGGCTGCGCACGATACTGGACGATTGGCAGCCCACTATCGTGGTATGCGTGCACCATCTCCTCTTGGCCGAAGTATCCCGCATGTTGCGAAAGCGCCCTTCTATGCGGGGCATCGTAGTGGCCACCGACCCCTTCGTGCCGCCTGCCATGTGGGCGGAGGGCCACGAGTTTCCTATACTCTGCTATTCGCAAGAGGCGGTTGATACGTTTAAGGCCCTGGGCGTGCCTGAAGAGCGGCTCAAGGCTTTTTCCATCATCATCAACGATAAATTCAGCAAGCGGGTTACGGATGCCCAGAGGCTGGCCAATAAGGCGGCCCTGGGCCTCGAGCCCGATAAGCCCTTCGTGCTCATAGCCGGGGGCGGCGACGGCATACGCGGCGCCGATAAGATACTAGAGGAGCTGGGCGGTTCGAGCCTGGACTTCCAGTTAGGCGCGGTCTGCGGCAGGGATGAGGCTACCCGGGTAAAGGCCGCGGCCGTGGCGGAGCGCCTTGAAGAGCAGGGCCGCAAGGCCCTGGTGTACGGCTTTACGGACAAGATGTACGAGCTCATTACGAGCGCCGACGTGGTGGTGTCCAAGGGAGGACCGGCGGTGCTCGGCGAAGTGCTGGCGGCGGGTAAACCCAACCTGATAGCCTTCTTTATACCGGGCCAGGAAGAGCCCAATATGCGCTGGGTGGAAGAAAAGGGCGTGGGTAAGTACTGCCCAACGCCCCTCGCGGCGCGCGAGGAAACGGAGAAGCTTTTAAGCGATCCGGTCTATCGCGCCCAAATAGAGCGCAATATCGAGGCCGTGGGCTTCGTAAACGGGCTCGATGGCATAGTAAAGGCCATTTTGGGGCTTGAATAAGTGCGATTATCGCGATTTAGGCCTTTGACATTCTTGATAGTATCGTTTACAATCCTAAGCGTTGGACGAATCGTGTTTTAAGAGGACCGTGAACCTGTTAGATTTCTGCCGAATTATGAATGTACCTTCCTTCTCTACCCTCCCGGCGAATCTCGCATCTCCGCGTAGCAATTTCTCTGGCCTCCTTTTCCGAATCCGTTCCACGACTATCTCACTCCCCGGCAATGATCCGGGAAAAGGACCTTTTTATGGCTAAGAAACTCTACGTCGGCAACCTCAGCTACGGCACCTC
>JBGSKZ010000459.1:0-6647 GCA_041741035.1 Treponematales bacterium | reverse complement strand
CGGAATACGGCGCAGAGCTCGGCGGACAGCCAATCGTCGCCGTGCCTGGCTACGCAGCCCGCGAGCGTCGCGTCAAAGTCGCCGTTCAGGCCCAAGCTGTAGCGCTTGGCGTCGCGGAGGGCGCTCTTCGTGGGGCGCAGCGACGCGGGCAGGGCCACACAGCGCCGGGTATGCAGCTTAGCCGCGAGGTAAACGCCGGCGAAGCCGTCCTGGGGCAGGCGCGCCGACATAGGCATGAAGCCCGCCAGGCTCGCCCGCTCCACGCTGTCGCCGCTGAGCTCGCTATCGAAGAGGAATTCGCCCGGATACTGGGCGGCGAGGAGGACCCCGGCAAGCCAACCGTAGTCCAGGCCGGAGCCGAGTTCCTGGCCGTATTCCGTATAAATCATGACCCGCCTTTCGCGCCGACCCGGGCCGGTTCTTGACCCGTTAGGTAAGGAAGCCTATAGTCGAATGACTCAAGGAGGCTTCCATGAAACGAGTATTATTAGCGGCTTTTGTAGCCCTGGCATTGTTCACTATCGCATCCTGCGGGCAGCAAGACAAGCCCGCGGCCGCTCCCCCCGCGGACATAAGCGTGCGCCTGCTCACCGACGCAACCGGCATCGACGATAAGTCCTTTAACGCGGCCGGCTGGCGCGGCATCCTTTCCTACTATGGCGACAGCTGGGAAAACCAGTCCAAGAAGGGTAAATTCTACGACTGGGTAACCGCCCAGACCCAGGACCTGTACATACCCAACCTGAAGCAGGCTTCCGACGAGAAATACGACCTCATCATCGTTACCGGCTTTACCTGGGCCGACGCGCTCGGTGACGTCGCCAAGCTCTATCCCGACCAGAAATACCTGATCGTGGACGTGGACTGGCTCAGCGCCCCCAACGTGATGCAGGCCACCTTCTCCGAGCACGAGGGCTCCTATCTCGTAGGCGTGGCGGCGGCCCTCAAGGCCCAGGCCGACGGCATAGAGAACCCCAAGTTCGGCTTCATAGGCGGCGTACCCGGCCCCGTTATCACCAAGTTCGAGATGGGCTGGGTGCAGGGCATACTGAGCGTGCTTCCCAAGGCCCAGATAGTGGATTACTACGCCAACGATTGGGGCAAGCCCGACCTGGCCAAGGCCCAGGCTAAGAACTGGTACGACTCGGGCGTGTACGCCATATTCAGCGCGGCGGGCGGCACCGGGAACGGCACCATAGCCCAGGCCAAGGAATACCGGCTTAGGGGCAAAAACGTATGGGCGGTAGGCGTGGACAGCGACCAGTATGAGGACGGCATTTACGCCGACAAGCTTTCCGCCGTGCTCACCTCCATGATCAAGCGCGTGGAATCCTCCACCGAATACGCCCTCAAGGCCGTAAAGAACGGCAGCTTCAAGGGCGAGGTCGTTACCTTCGACACCGCCTCCAACGGCGTGGGCTTCTCCGACAAGAACCCCTCCCTGGGCGCGGATATCGTGGCCAAGGTGAACCAGGCGCGCCAGGACATCATCGACAAGAAGATCACCGTGGTGCCCGGCTACGCCGAAGCTCTCGCCAAGGGCCTCGTGCCCGCGAACCTGCAGGCCAGCGACAAGTAAAAAAGCCGCCCCCGGGCTGCATTACGGGGCCTTAAAGCCCTGCAAGCGACGATAAATTCGGCCCCCGACCGCTCTACCCGCGGCCGGGGGCCGTGCTATACTACGGCCAATGGAAACGTACGCCGTCGACATGGTCGACATAAGCAAAGCCTTCCCCGGCATACTGGCCAATGATAAGGTATGCCTGTCCGTGCGCGGCGGGGAAGTGCATGCCGTTCTCGGGGAGAACGGCGCGGGCAAGAGCACCCTCATGAGCGTGCTCTACGGGCTCTACGAGGCCGATTCCGGCGCCATACGCATACGGGGCGAGGAAGCGACGATACGCAACCCGAACGACGCGGTGGCCAAGGGCATAGGCATGGTGTTCCAGCACTTTAAGCTCGTGCACGATTACACGGTGACCCAGAACATCATCCTGGGCATGGAACCGCGTACCCGCTTCGGCCATATAGACATAAAGAGCGCGGAAAAGCGCGTAGCCGAGCTGTCGGCCCGCTACGGCCTCATCGTGGACCCCAAGGCCCGCATCGAGGACCTGGGCGTAGGCGCGCAGCAGCGCGTAGAGATACTCAAGACGCTCTACCGCGAGGCCGACATACTCATTTTGGACGAGCCGAGCGCCGTGCTAACCCCGCAGGAGGTGGACGAGCTCATGGCCGTCATACGCCGCCTCAAGGCCGAGGGCAAGACCGTCATCCTGATTACCCACAAGCTGCGCGAGATCAAGGCGGTGGCCGACCGCTGCACGGTGCTGCGGCGAGGCAAGACCGTCGCCACGGTGGACGTGGCCGCCACCGGCGAGGACGAGCTCGCCGCCCTCATGGTGGGGCGGGCGGTCAATTTCACGGTGGACAAGAAGCCCGGAACGCCGGGCAAGCCCGTGCTGGAGATACGCGGCCTCACGGTCAAAGGCGCGCGCGGCCACGAGGCCGTCAAAGACCTGAACCTGAGCGTGCGCGCGGGAGAGATCGTGGGCTTGGCGGGGGTCGACGGCAACGGCCAGTCGGAGCTGGTGCGCGCCCTCGCCGGCATAGACAAGCCGAGCGCCGGCTCTATTTTCCTTAACGGGGCGGATATAACCAGGACCGGCGTGCGGGAGCGCACCGAGCTGGGCCTTGCCCATGTGCCCGAGGATAGGCATAAGCACGGCCTGGTGCTGGGCATGCGCCTGGACGAGAACCTGGCCTTAAAGACCTTTTACAAAGAGCCCCTGTCAAAGAAAAGCGGCGCCTTGGATTTCAAGGCCATAGCCGCCAAGGCCGAGCGCCTCATCAAGCAATTCGACCTGCGCGCGGGCAAGGGCCCGGCGAGCAAGGCCGAGGACCTCTCGGGCGGCAATCAGCAGAAGGCCATCATTGCCCGCGAGCTGGATTTGTCCCCCGACCTGCTCATCGTGTCCCAGCCCACGCGCGGCCTCGACGTGGGAGCTATAGAATACATCCATAAGCGCATCATAGCCGAGCGCGATAAGGGCAGGGCGGTGCTCCTCGTGTCCTTCGAGCTGGACGAGGTCATGGCGCTCTGCGACCGCATAGCGGCTATATCGCGCGGCGCCATCATAGGCGAGCTGCGGGGCGACGAGGCCGACGAGCGCCTTGTGGGCGCCATGATGGCGGGCATGAAGGGCGAAGATTATAAGAAGGCCGCGGCGGCCGGCAAGGAGGCCCGCCGTGGCTGACAAGGATACCAGCGTACATAAAGCGCCCAATAAACTGGACGTTTATAAGCTGCTCGAGGTATTTACCGCCTCCGACGGGCGCATGAGCGTCCTGGTGGTGCTTCTGGGTTTCCTGGCGGGCACTATTATCGTGCTGGCCGTGGGCAGGAATCCGGGCAACATGTTCGCCGCCCTCATCCAGGCCATGACCGGCTGGGACCTTACCCGCGGCGTATGGAATATACGCTACGTAGGAGAATGGCTGGCCCTGTCCACGCCGCTTATACTTACCGGCCTGTCCATGGGCTTCGCGGCCCGGGCCGGCCTGTTCAATATTGGCGCGGAAGGCCAGTACATCGTGGGGCTTACCATAGCCCAGTTCGGCGCGCTGTTCCTGCCGCAGATACCGGTGCTGCAGGTAACGCTTTGCGTGCTGCTCGCGGCCATGGGCGCCGCGATATGGGGCGGCATAGTGGGCTGGCTCAAGGCCCGCTTCAACGCCAGCGAGGTGGTGGCTACCATCATGCTCAACTACGTTGCGTTCTATCTATCCCGCTGGGTGACCATGGCCATACCCGGCGCGAATACTTATAAGACGCCGAATCTGCCGCAGAGCGCCCAGCTGGACTCGGGCTTCCTCCAGGGCCTCACGAATGGCTCGAACCTGAACTACGGCTTCTTCATAGCGCTGCTGTCTGTACTGGCGTACTGGTGGGTCATGGAACGCACGCGGCTAGGCTTCTCGCTGCGCGCCACCGGGCTGAACAGGGACGCGGCCCAGGCATCCGGCATAAACGCGAATAGAAGCGCCGTCGTGTCCATGGCGGTGGCCGGCGCTTTCGCGGGCTTGGCGGGGGCCGTGGTGGCCCTAGGCTCCTTCAACTTCGGCCGGGTGCTGTCGGGCCTGGACAATTACGGCTTCAGCGGCATAGCTGTGGCGCTCGTGGGCAATTCCACGGGCATGGGCATAGGGCTGTCGGGTCTGCTCTTCGGGCTACTGGCCAGCGGCCAGCCGCTCATGCAGTCCCGGGGCATACCCAAAGAGATTACCCTTATCATTTCCGGCCTGGTGGTCGTGTTCGTATCGCTCCGCGCGGGAGTCAGGATGTTCATAGCGTGGCGGCGGCGATTGTCCGTGGCGGCGGCGGAGGCACTCGATGCGTGACCTATTCCTACTAGCGCCTTCGGTGCTGATGATGGCGGCCCCCATACTGATAGCCGCCATGGGCGGCCTTATATCGGAGCGTTCGGGCGTAGCCAATATCGCCCTTGAAGGCCTCATGGGCATAGGGGCCTTTACCGCGGCCACCGCCCACTACTTCATGGAGGCGCCGCTGGGACCGGCCTCGGTGTGGCTGGCCCTGCTCTTCGCCGCCGTAGCGGGCCTGGCCGTGTCGCTCATCCACGCCTTCGCGTCGGTGAGCCTGGGCGCGGACCAGGTGATATCGGGCACGGGTATAAACCTGCTGTCCATAGGCGTGCCCGTGTTCCTAGCGCAAATCATCTTCCGCATGGAGCGTACCCAGCCCTTCCGCATAGGCATGATGCCGGGCTTAGGCGGCATCTATCCCACCGCCTATATCGCGCTCGCGGCGGTGCTGGCCACCTGGTACCTGCTCTACAAGCGGCCTTTCGGCCTGAGGCTGCGGGCCTGCGGCGAGCATCCGCAAGCGGCGGCTGGCGCGGGAATCAACGTGGCGCGCATGCGCTACATAGCGGTAATGGCCTCCGGCGCGCTTTCAGGCCTGGCCGGCGCATGCCTCGTCCTTACCCAGACCATACAGTATACCCAGAACACCATAAACGGGGCCGGCTTCATAGCCCTGGCGGCCGTGTCCTTCGGGCGCTGGTCGCCCAAAGGCGTTACCGGCGCGTCCCTGCTCTTCGGCACCGCGGTGGCTCTGGCCATCTACATGGTAAACGTGGAATCCCTGCGGGTGTTGCCGCCGGAGTTCTTCAGCGTGCTGCCCTACTTGATAACCCTGGCCACGCTGGTGGCGTTCTCGGGCAAGGACTGGGCGCCCAAGGCCATAGGCAAGCCTTTCGACAAGGGCAAGAGCTAGGCTATGGAGTTCATGGACGCCCTGGACGCCCGCTGGGCCTGCAAGCTCTACGATAGCTCGGTAGAGCTGACGGAAGCCGACGAGCTGGCCATCATGGAGGCGGCCCGGCTCGCGCCGAGCTCGTTCGGGCTGGAGCCCTGGCGCTTTTTGGCCGTGCGCGACGCTTCCTTGCGCTACAAGCTCTTCGGCGCGTGCTTTTTGCAAGACAGCGTGCGAACCGCCCCGCTTGTGGTCGTCAGCCTGGTACGCGCGGCGCGCTTTTACGCCCCCGATTCCGACTTTATAAAGGCGCGCGCCGCGCGCTTCCCCGGCGGCTATCCGGTATTCCTAGAGGATTACCGGGGCTACTACGCCTACCTGAGCGAAAACGGCCTCTTGGAGCACTGGGCGCGGGCGCAAAGCTATCTGGCCTGCGCGAATATGATGAACGCGGCGGCGGACCGGGGCCTGGCCAGCTGCGCCATAGAAGGCTACGACTAGGCGCAGGTGCTCGCCATCGCGGCCGAGGCCCTGCCCGGCTTCGATAGCTCCGACTGGCGCGTGGGCCTGCTCTGCACTATAGGCTGCCCGGGCGAGCCGCGCCGGGAGAGGGTGCGCGCCGGCCTTGAGGAACTGCTGACAAGGCTTTAGTCTGTAGGGTAATGGAGGCAGCATGGAAATCCTGCGATCGTATCTCGCTGAGAGGATAATCGTTGCCGTCGGCGATATATGCGGCTTCCAGGGCGACGCCATAGTCAACGCGGCGAATTCCTCTTTGGCCGGCGGCGGCGGCGTGGATGGCGCCATACACCGGGCGGCGGGCGCGGCGCTCGACGAGGAATGCAAAGCCCTGCGCCATACTAGCCTCCCCGACGGGCTGCCCGCGGGCAAGGCCGTGCTCACGGGGGCGGGCAAGCTGCCCTTCAAGGGCATAATCCACGCGGTGGGGCCTATCTGGCGCGACGGCAACGCCGACGAGGCCCGGCTGCTAGCCTCCGCCTATCGCTCGAGCATGGCCATAGCGGCCAAGCAGGGCTGGGCTTCGCTGGCCATACCGGCCATATCCACCGGCGTATACGGCTACCCGAAAAACGAGGCCGCGGGCGTGGCGCTCAACGCGGTCATCGAATTCCTAAAGCAGCATGAGTATCCCAAGCAGTTGTGGCTGGTATACTTCAGCCAGAACGACGCGCGTTTCCTAAGCTCGCAGGCCGACCGTTTGGGCCTCTAGCATGCCCAAGGAAACGCGCGCCTTATCTTCAGGCCCGGCGCCGCTCAGCCTGTCTACCCAGGATGCCGCGCGCCTGGCTTATATAGCCTCGTTCGGCTCGGGCGGAAACCCGGGCCCGGCGCTAAGCGTGGCGACGCA
>JBGSKZ010000458.1:0-2191 GCA_041741035.1 Treponematales bacterium | reverse complement strand
CTCCGCGGGGCTCATAGGCAGCGAGGCCTTCACCGCCGATCCCGCGCTTCAAGGCTCACGTTTCAACGCCTTCGCGCGCATACGGCAAAACCACAAGCCTGCCGCCGCGTCCATACTCGTCGCCGGAGGCCAAGCCGAGCTAAGCTTCGAGCAGCCGCAGCGCGCCGTAGCCCCCGGCCAATCCGCGGTATTCTACGACGCCGAGGGCTTCGTGCTCGGCGCATGCATCATTGAGTCGGGCACTATACTATAGAGCCACTTTAGGACGGCACCTATGCAAAGCCTTTTTAACATGGTAGGTTTTGCGGATGACTACGGCATCGAACCATGACAGCTAAACGTCAAACAGCTTGGCTACGAACCCGCAGGGATAGCGCGGGCCAGACCTTCCTAATCCTGTTGCTGAGCCTCGCGTTCTCCCATTCCATGATATCGGAATTGAACGCCTGGGACGCCATCTGGAAAATTGCCGATAGCGTGCTCCATGCGATACCCGGCCTGGCTTCCATGGAGGCTATAGAAAGCAATCGCGGCTCGATAGTTGAAGAATTTCCGGACTTTATCGAATTATTCAGCGAGGCTGCCGAATTCGCCGTGCTCTGCCCCGTGAACCCCGAGACCAACGCGACCGCCACAGCATTCCGCGTGCACGGCTCGAGCGGCATCCCGCATTTACCCAATTTACGAGGCCCTCCCAGAATCTCCTGAAACCTGGTGCGTTTTACTCAGAATTTCAAGGAGATACACATGCCCATAGATACCGGCAGCACTGCATTCATGCTCCTAGCAACCTCGCTCGTCATGTTCATGACGCCCGGCCTCGCCTTTTTTTACGGCGGCCTCGTGAGCCGCAAAAACGTCCTTACCATCATGTTCCAGAGTTTCGTCTCGCTCGGCGTTACGACAATAATCTGGTACCTGTACGGCTACTCCCTCTGCTTCTCCGGAACCATGGGATCCGGAGATTTCTTCGGGATCACCGGCAACCTGAATATGGCCTTCCTTAACGGCGTAGACCTCATGGATGCGAGCCCGATGAACCCGCAGGTGCCAGCCTTTGTTTTCGTCGCCTATCAGATGATGTTCGCCATCATAACGCCCGCCTTGATCACGGGAGCCTTCGCTAACCGGGTTAGGTTTCCTGCTTACCTCGTCTTTCTAGTGGCGTGGCTTAGCTTCGTGTACTTCCCCCTCGTACACATGGTTTGGGGAGGCGGGATACTAGGAGTCTGGGGAGTCAGAGACTTCGCGGGAGGGATCGTCGTGCATACCTCGGCGGGTTTTGCCGCCCTGGGGTCAGTCCTATACATAGGGAAGCGCACGACCGTCGAGAAGGGCATGCATTCTATCCCACTCGTGGCTATCGGCACTGCCATCCTCTGGTTCGGCTGGTACGGCTTCAACGCGGGCTCGGAATTCGGCGCGGACAGGATTACCGCCCAGGCCTTCCTCAATACCGACATAGCCGCATCATTCGCTGGCCCTACCTGGCTACTACTGGACTGGATATTCACGCGAAAACCGAAATTCCTGGGATTCCTTACGGGAGCCGTCGCGGGATTGGCGACCATTACGCCTTGCGCCGGCTACGTAAGCGCCCAAGCTGCCGTCATTATCGGCATAGTCGCCGCGGCGGCGGGCTATTTGACCATCCACCTAAAAAACAAGACCAATCTTGACGACGCGCTCGATGTATTCGGCGTCCACGGCATTGGCGGCGTCGTCGGAAGCGTGTTACTGGGAGTGTTCGGCACCATCGCCATCACCTATCCCGGGCGGGATCCCGCCTTGTTGGCATCGGGCCTCGTGGACGGCAATACAGTATTCATTCTTAAGCAACTCGCCGCAGCGGCCGGAACGGCCCTCTATGCCTTCGGCTTTACGGTCGGCATGTTGTGGCTTATCAATAAAATTACTAAGGTGCGAGTATCCAGCCTCGCGGAAAGCGGTGGCTTGGACCTTTCCGAGCACGGCGAGAAGGCCTACGACGACTTGTAGCCAAAACGCAGAGCTTGACCCCCACCCCCCCGCGCGATATATTGAATTTGCTTGGGGGTGCCCCGGTTTCGACTGGTACGGTCAGGACCGTTGGTGGCAGGTGGAGTGCCGTACTCCTGATCGCGGCAAAACTTCAATTGCCAACGACAACGGCAATTTCGCCCTCGCTGCGTAAGCACCGATGACGACGGGC
>JBGSKZ010000457.1:0-9646 GCA_041741035.1 Treponematales bacterium | reverse complement strand
ATGACGACTGGCTTGTTCTTGCCCTTTACCCGTATGTTGTCCAGCTCGCGCACGATGAACTTATCCTTGACGAGGCCGTAAGTGTTCTCGCTTATGATGATGCCGGTGCCGTATTCCTTATTGGTGGATTCCAGTCGCGAGCCCAAGTTCACGTTATCGCCCATGAGCGTGTAGTTCATGCGCATCTTGGATCCCATGTTGCCCACGGTCATGATGCCGGAATTGAGGCCTATGCCTATGTCTATGTGCTTGGCTTCCGGCCAGCTTTCGTTGAGCTTTTTGAGCACCTGCATCTGCTTCAAGGCGCATTTGCAGGCCAGCACGGCGTGGTCCGGCTGCGGTATGGGGGCTCCCCAGAAGCACATGATAGCGTCGCCCATGTATTTATCGAGGGTACCGCCGTAATCGAGGGCGAGGTCGGTCATTGCGGTAAGGTATTCGTTCAGGTGGTTGACCAGTTCCTGCGGCGTCATGTTTTCCGAGAGCGTGGTAAAGCCGCGAATATCGGAGAAGAATACGGTCAGCTCCTTGTCGGTGCCGCCGAGCTCGGGCGGGTCGTTGGCCAGCTGCTCCACCACCTTGGGGCTTAAGTATTTGCCGAAAGTGGCGCGTATGGCTTTCTTGTCCCGCTCCTCGGTAAATACCCGGTATACGACCACGGATATGAAGGTCAGGGCCGCGGCAAGGGCGGGAGAGGCGAAATAGAGCACGTACGCGTTCGTGTCAAAGAGCATATTGGCGCCGAAGAAGTATACGACGACGAGGAGTACGAGCAGGCCCATGGCCACGATGGCCGCCAACTGGCTGCTTATGAAGGCGATGAGGAAGACGGCCACGGCTATGACGAGCAGGTTGAGCCAGTCGGGGGCGTCGATGATGAAATTATCCATCAGTATGGTATTGAGCGCATTCGCGTGCATCTCTATGCCGTACATCATCCCAAGCGGCGTGGGCTTCTCGTCCTCGGCCATACCGGTGGCGAAGGCTCCTACCATGAGTATCTTATCGCGCACGGCCAAGGTGCGGCGCCAGCTGTCGGGGTCGAGGCCGGGGTCGCGGTTCGCGTAGGCGCTGTAGGAGCGAACTGGATAGGTTTGCGGGCCGAGGTCGGGGGATTCGGCGGAACGGCCGCCCATGAAGTTCACGAGCATCTGTCCCTGGTTATTGATGGGTATGCGGATTTCGGGCACTACCCTTCTCTTGCCTTCTTTTATCAGCGCCCCGTCAGCGTTGAATTCGTCGGCTTCAAGCTGCAAAACATAGGGCACGAGCTCGCCCGTTTCCTCGTCGCGCACGCGCGGGTTGGGAATGATGATATGGGATCCCACGACCACTTCAAGCTCTTCTACGGTACTATGGAAATAATTGAGGGCCAGGCTCAGGGTTATGGCGGGCACGAATTCGTCGCGGAAATGGCGGATGACGTAGTAGCTGTCGTCGGGCGTGCCGTCCATGTCGGTATCTTCCACCTTCATGGCCGCTTCCTTGGCCATGCGCTCGCTTAAGCGCTTTATAGCCGCCTCGGTAAGCGGCGTCTCGATCTCATGGGTAATGCCCAGGCTGTCCTGCCAGGCCAGGCGCTCGTAGGCGGCGTCGTTCACCGAGTAGCCGGGGGTAAGGTCGTCCAAGCGCAGGAATTTGATCAGGGTGCTCTGCCTAAGCACGAGGGGCTGCCTGCGGTAGATCTTGTCTGCGTCGGATAGGAAGTTCGCGTGGCCGTAGCCGGCGGCGGCGCGCCCGTAGGGCTCGAGCGGCGGCTGCAGGCTGTAGAAGGGCACCAGCGTCTTCCAACTGCCGCTTATGTTGCGTATGACCCCGTAGTTCTCGTAGAGGGCCTTCTGCCTAAGCTTGAGCGGGTCGTTGTCGGATATTTCGCCGAAAGCGTTCAGGACGGTTTCTAAGTATACCGTGCCCGATTTCTCTATGGAGTCGACGAGTATGGCGTCGTTGGTGGCTATGGGATCGGGGTCTATAAAGAAAATATCGATGAAGAGCGCGCTCTCGCGGTTGCTTTGGTCGGAAATGCGCGAGAAGGCGTTGATGAGGCTCGCATGGCGAGTGCGCGGGAAGGGCCATTTGCCGAAGTCCGCCAGGGTCTTCTGGTCTATGCCTATGATAAGTATCTTGTCGGAGAGCTTGAGTTCCTTGTGCGCGAGTATGGCGCCTTCCTGTACCGCCCTGGACTCCCTGCCGGTCTTAATCCTAAAGAAGGTATCGAGGACGGCGCCCTCGGCCTGTTGGAGCAGCTTGGTATCGTAGTACACGTAGCTAAAGAGGCCGAATATGGCCAAGGCGATGACGAAGGCGAATATCTTGGCTTCAAACAGTTTCGCTCTCTTCTTGGGCATGATACGAGCCTCCCTTTATCTACGAAAAAGCCCGGCCTAAGGCCGGGCCGGTATGCGTATAACGCGCGCTTACTTGGCCAGTCCGAGCGACCGCAGGTAAATTATACGGTCGCGGGCCAGCTTTGTCCAATCGTTATCGGCCCCGCCGGCCACGAGGGCGGCATAAGCCTCCATGGCCTTGGCGTAGTCCTTGAGGCTTTCCTGTATCCGGCCTATGGAGAAGCCTACCCTGTCCGCGCCGGGCGAGCCGGGATAGGCGGCCTGGGCCTTGCTCAGGTAGCCGAGCGCGGCCTGCAGATCGCCGCGCTCCTCGGCCATGGCCGAGGCGTTGGCTAAAGCCATGGGGGCAAGGTGGGACTTGGGGCCGGCTTCCGCTACGGACGCGAATGCCTGCTCCGCGCCGAGATAGTCGTTAGCGCCTACGAAGGCGCGGCCCTTGATGAGGCGGGCGCGGAGCCCCGCGTAGTCTTTCGAGTACTTGGCTATAAGGGCGTCCGCTTCGGCTATGAGGGCCTGGCTGGCGGCCGGGCGGCTTTCTTCGGCCGACGATGCCCAGGCGTCGAAACTGGCCTCGAGGGCTTCTAGGGCTATGGTGGACTTTACGAGCCTATCCTGCTGTACCATGGACACGATGCCTATGGCGGCTACCGCCACCACGATGATCGCGCTGACGGCGAGGAAGGCGACGCGGTTGGCCCTGAGTATGTCATTGAGCCTATCGGAGAATTTCGCCTTTTCTTCATGCTGCGGGGCCTTGTTCGCCCCGAGTTCGCTGCTGCCCATATTGTTGTTACTCCTTAGTGGTTGCTATGCCGAGTTCTTTGATGAGTCGGGAGAGATAGGTGCGCTGTATATCGAGCACGCGCGCGGTTTCGGTCTGTTTCCATTGGTTCTCTTCGAGCGCGGTGGCGATAAAGTGCTTTTTAAAGAGGTTCAGGGCTTCCCGCAGGCTCTTGCCGCGGAATTCGTCGTGTTCGGGGCCGCTCCCGCCTATGAGCAGGTCTTTGGCGCCTATGGTCTTTTCCTTGGCTATGACTACCGCCCGCTCGATGGCGTTCTCGAGCTCCCGTACGTTGCCGGGCCAGGAGTAGGACAGCATGAGCTCCATGGCGGAATCCGTGAAGCCGTTCATCTGCTTCTTGGTTTCCCGGCAGAACTTCTTGAGGAAGAAATCGGCGAGGGCCGGTATGTCCTCTTTGCGCTGGCGCAACGCCGGCACGTAGATGGGCAGGACGTTGAGCCTGTAGTACAGGTCGTTGCGGAATTCGCCCTTCTTGACCAGGGTATCGATGTCCCGGTTGGTGGCCGCCACGATACGCACGTCCACGCTTACCGTGTCGCTGGACCCTACCCGCTCGAAGGTTTTCTGCTGCAGGACGCGTAGGAGCTTGGCCTGGAGCTTGAGCGGCAGGTCGCCTATCTCGTCGAGGAATATGGTGCCGCCGTCCGCCAGCTCGAAGCGGCCGCGCCGGTTCTGCACCGCGTCGGTAAAGGCGCCTTTTACGTGGCCGAAAAGCTCGCTTTCCAGGAGGCCCTCGGGCAGGGCGGCGCAGTTTACCCGTATGAAGGGCTTATTCTTGCGCGGGCTCTTGAGGTGCACCTGCTCGGCGAAGAGCTCTTTGCCCACGCCGCTTTCGCCGAGTATGAGCACCGAGGAATCGGTCTTGGCCACGCGGTCTATGAGGTCGAGCTTTTCCAGGATGTCGGGGCTCTCGGCTATGAGCAGATGGTAGCCCTGGTCCGAGCTTATCTGGTCGCGGAGGTAGCCTATCTCCTCCTTGGCCTTTTCCAGGTAGCGCGCGTTCTCTATGGCTATGGCCGCCTGCACGGCGAAGATTTCCAGCCATTGCAGGTCGCTCTGCGTAAAATACTTCATGCCGCGCTTGTTGAGTATCTCAAGCACGCCCACGCAGCGGTCGCGCACGAGCATGGGAACGGCGAGTATGCTGTAGGTGGGAAAGCCAATGGACTTGGATATGTCGCCGTAGAAGCGGGAATCGGTCTCCACGTCGTTGACGATGAGCGATTGGCCGTGCCCGGCCACCCAGCCGGCTATGCCTTCGCCGGGATTCAGGCTGAATTTCTTCACGTCGCGGCCCTTGGGGCCTAACGCTATCTCGAAATACAGCTTACCGTCCTCCTCGTTCTTGAGCACGAGCGAGGACGCCTCCCCTTCGGTTAGCCGCGTCGCCGACTCAAGGATTTGAGTCAGGAGCGACGTGGCGTCACCGTAATTGGAGTTTATAAGCGTATTGATCTCGATAAGCGTCGCAAACTTGTCGGGATCTATACGGTCGAACATGGCGCCTTAAGGATTCTTGCGCGTTGAGTCCTTCTTTTCCTTAAGCAGGTCGCCGAGGGTAAATCCCTCTTTATCCGAGCCCTCGTCCATGAAACGGGAGATCTCGGCCTGCTGCTCGCGGCGTACCAAGTCGCGTACGGAGAGAGACAGCTTCTGGCGATCGGGGAAAAGCTCGGTTACAACCACGCGTATAGGAGAGCCGACTTCGTACTTCTTTACCGCGCTCTCGAATTCTTCGTCCCTGTCCAGGCTGAGGTTGGCCTTGTTCACCAGGCCCTCAAGCTCGCCGGGTACCTTTACGAATACGCCGAAATCGGTGATGGAAGATACCGTGCCCTCGAGCACCGCGCCTATGTTATAGGTAGCGGCGAACGCCACCCAGGGATCGTCGGAGAGCCTGCGCACGGACAGGCGTATATTCCTGTCTTCAGGCTGGTTCTCGATGACCATGACTTCTATGTCTTCGCCTACCTGTACCTCGGAGCCCGCGTTGCGTACC
Source organism: Treponematales bacterium (assembly GCA_041741035.1). Classification (GTDB taxonomy): domain Bacteria; phylum Spirochaetota; class Spirochaetia; order Treponematales; family UBA12059; genus UBA5200. Next base: position 4,497 of record JBGSKZ010000457.1, on the reverse strand, counting down.
TTCTTGGTCCACGAAAGCTCTTCGGCGGGCAGGAAGCCGTCTATACCGTCCTCAAGCTCCACGAAGGCGCCGGCGGAAGTGATCTTCACGACTTTCTTGGTAAGCTTGGTGCCCACGGGGTAGCGGCTGTCTATGGTGGTCCAGGGATTCTCGTGCACCTGGCGGAGGCCCAGCGATACCTTCTGCTGGTCGAGGTCGTAGCCTAAGACCATGCATTCCACGGAATCGCCTATCTTGAGCATCTCGTCGGGGCGCTTTACGCGCTTTACCCAGGAGAACTCGGATATATGGGCGAGGCCCTCGATGCCTTCCTCGAGCTCGATGAAGGCGCCGTAGTCGGTAAGCTTGGTAACCTTGCCGTTCACGACGGCGTCGAGGTGGTAGCGCTCCTCGAAGGTCTCCCAGGGGTCCGGGGTAAAGTGCTTAAGGGAGAGGTTTATGCGGCCCTCGTCCTTGTCGATCTTGATGACCTTAAGCTCGATCTCCTGGCCCTTCTTGACGAAGTCCTTGGGCTTGGTTACGTGGCCCCAGCTCATATCGTTGATATGCAAGAGGCCGTCGAAGCCGCCCAGGTCGATAAAGGCGCCGAAACTGGTGAAGCTCTTCACTTCGCCCTTTACGGAATCGCCTATGTTTATGCTGCTGAAGAACTGCTCGCGGCGAGCCTTTACTTCCTCTTCAAGCCATTCGCGGCGGTTCACCACGATGTTTACGCGCTTGTCGGAGTACAGGCGCTCAATGTAGAACTTCGACTTCTTATTGATAAGATAGTCGCCGGTCTCCACGCGCTGCACGTCGGCCTTGGAAACGGGAAGGAAGGCGCGAAGGCCGTGGCCTAAGTTCACTTCGAATCCGCCCTTTATTTCCTTGGCTATGACGCCCTCGATCGTTTCGTGGTTCTTGTGGGCGTTTTGGATATTGCGCCAATGAACCTTTTCGTCCGCCTTGGACTTGGACACGTAGGTTTCGCCGGACCGGGTCTCCTTCTTCATAAGCACCACGGTTACCGTGTCACCTACTTTCGGAGCGTCCTGGAATTCGCTGAGCGGGATCTTGCCCTCGCTCTTTGCGCCGACGTCAACGAATACGCAATCGTTGGCGACCTGGACCACCTGACCTTCTACGAGGTCCCCCTCTTCAAGTTGGTCCATGGATTTGAGATACTGCTCTTGTAACTGTGTCTGGAAGCTGTCTCCGGAGGGTACGACTGCGTCCATTTCCACTTCCTTGCCCATAAGGTTCCCTTGCTGTTGAATTTTCGTGTACACTTTCTCATAAACTTCATCTATGGTCAAGTATGACGTGTCCAAATAGAGCGCGTCCGGCGACCTTTTCAGGCTGCCTTCGGCTTTATTCCTATCGATTTCGTCTCGTTCTTGTATAGAATTACGTATTTCATCCAGGCTCAGTCCGCTCGTGCCCTGCTTGAAGCGCCTCGCGGCGCGGGCCTCCACGCTGGCGTCTATGTAGATTTTCAGCTCGGCGGAGGGGAACACCACGGTGGTGATGTCCCTGCCCTCCACCACCGCGTCCGCGCCTTTGGCTAGCCTGCGCAGGAGCTCGTTTACCACGTGACGCACCGGCACGATGGCCGAAAGCCTGGCCACGACGGCTTCCACGCCGTCGCTGCGCAGGAGTCCTTCCACGTCCTCGCCGGCCAGGTGCAGCCTGCCGTCTTTATAGGAGAGAGGCAGTTCCTGGGCCAGGCGCACGATGGCGTCCTTATCGTCGACGTCGAGCCCGGCCCGGAGCGCGGCCAGGGTTATGGCCCGGTAGAGGTTGCCCGAGTTTATATAGGTAAACCCCGCCCGTTCGGCCACGAGCCTGGCTATGGTGCTTTTACCGGTACCCGCCGGGCCGTCCATGGCTATGATCATGAGCGCTCCTTGTAAATACGGCCGTCAGGGCCTTGATTTCGTCGTCTGAAAGCGCCCGCCAGCAGCCTTCCGCCAGGCCGCCCAGGCTTATGGGGCCTATGGCCACCCGCCGCAGCAGCTTGGCTTTTATGCGGTAGAGCTCGAGGGCGCGGCGTATCTCGCGGTTCTTGCCCTCGGCCAGCCATACGGTCAAGGCATGCGGCCCCTTCTGCTCGGCCTTCTCGGCCTTAAGGGTTTCCCCTCGGTCCTTGAGCCCGGCCTGAAAGGCCGCCGCGAACTCGGGGTGCAGCGGCACGTCCGTGATCACTTCGTATTCTTTGATCAGCCCGAAAGACGGGTGCCCGGCCTTGGCCGCGAAGTCGCCGTCATTGGTGAAGAGTATGAGGCCGCAAGACTCGAGGTCGAGCCTGCCCACGTTATAGATGCGCTCGCTAATCGATGGCCTGAACAGGTCCACGGCCAGGGGCCTGCCGTAGGGGTCGCTCGACGCGCAGAGATAGCCGGGCGGTTTGTTGAGCGCCAGGTGCAGCTTCCTGTTTTCCGAGGATATGGCCTTGCCGTCCACCAAGAGCTCGTCGCCGGGCAGGGCGCGGGTGCCGAGCTCCGTAACGGTGACGCCGTTAAGGCTTACCCTGCCTGCGAGTATGATGTCCTCGCAGGCGCGGCGCGATGCCAGGCCCGCGTGGGCGAGCAGCACCTGTACGCGGGTGCCCCGCTCCGCCTGGTCGCTCATTCGTCTCCCTCCAGCTCGAAGCGCTCGCGGTCCAGCTCGTCCAGCCTGGGCAGCTCCGCTATGCTCGAGAGCCGGAAGAACTTGAGGAATTCCTTGGTGGTGCCGAACTGCGTGGGCTTGCCCGGGCTGTCCTTCTTGCCCACCTCCTTGATGAATTCCTTTTCCACGAGGAAGCGTATCATGTTATCCGCCGATACGCCGCGTATGGCCTCGATTTCGGCGCGGGTTACCGGCTGCGAATAGGCGATAATGGAGAGGGTCTCCAGCGCGGCGCGCGATAGCTTCTGCTCGTTCTTGCGGCCGTAGCGCTCCTTGAGCGCGTTCCAGAGCTCGGCCTTGGGCGCGAGCATCCAGCCGCCGCCCACTTCGGTGAGCTCAAGGCCGTGGCAAGGAGCGGCGTACATGTCCTTGAGCTGCTCTATGGTCGCTTCCACCACTTCCTTGCTCAGGCCGCTTATGCGCGCGAGCGAGGCTTCGTCCATGGGGTCGGATTCGAGGAAGAGCACGGTTTGGAGGAGAGCCGCCTCCTTGTCAAGATTCAGTTCCATCGTGGCTCCGTTTTTCGAACTTGCGTATTTGTATATCGCCGAACAGGCGATGCTGCCGTATGCATATGACCCGGTATTTGACCGCCTCCAGCACGGAGAGAAAGGCGCACACGATATCCAGGGTGGAGTTCGGGCGCGTGATCAGGTCGTGGAAGCTGAAGGACTCGCGGGTTTCCAGAAACTCGTGGATAAGCGCCGTTTTCTCGTTTATGGATACTTCTTCATACAAGTCGATAATGCGCTCGCTCGATATGCCGCCTATGAGGCCGGAAAAAGACTTGAGCAGGTCCCAAACGTCGATCTCCTCCCATAGTTCCTCGTCGGCGAAGGGCAAGGCCCTTTGCATCTTCTTGCGCTCTATGGTCCACTCCGCCTCGGCCTCTTTTTTTTCCATGAGCTCGGAGAGCTTCTTGTATTTCTGGTACTCGATGAGCTTTTCCACGAGGTCCTGGCGTGGATCCTCTATCTCGTCGCTGAGGTTTATGTCCACGGGCAGGAGCATGCGGCTCTTGATGTAAAGGAGCGTGGCGGCGAAGGAGTAGAATTCGGTGAGCCCGTCGAGGTCCATGGCCTGGGCCTGGTCAAGGAAGGCGAGGAACTGCTCGGTGATGGCGCTGATGGGTATGTCGTATATGCTCACCTCGTTCTTCTTTATGAGGAAGAGGAGGAGGTCCAAGGGGCCCTCAAAGTCGTTTATGTGGAAACGATGGCCCTTGGATGCCTGTTCAGGGATTAATTCAGCGCTTTCTTGCATGCCTGTCCGTCCGGGTCGGGGTAAGGGCGATTATAGCCGCGCCTGCCTGTAGAGGTAAATCCCCTGATCCGGCAAGAGCGCGAGCAGGGAGGCGTAGCTTTGGCCGCTGGCGGGGTCCGCGAGCCCCGGCTCTAGCTCCAGGAGGGGCACGAGCACGAAGGCGCGCTCGGCTATGCCCGGATGGGGCAGCTCCAGGACCGGGGTCTTTATGCGCAGGCCGCCGTAGAGCAGGAGGTCTATGTCCAGCGTGCGCGGCCCTTTGAGCGTTTCCTTGGCGCGGTCGCGGCCGTGGGCGGCCTCTATAGCCTGCGTGGCCTCGAGCAGCTCAAGGGGCGTAAGCCCGCAGGAGCCGCGCACGACCAGGTTGAGGAAATCCGGCTGCTCGGTCAGGTAGCGGGCCTTGCTCCGGTACAGGGAGGAGGCGGCGTAATCGTCGAGCAGCGCGGAAAGTTCGGCCAACGCGGCGTCGAGTATGGCCTCGCTGTCACCGCGGTTGGAGCCCAGGCCCAGGTACACTAGACTCAGAACAGGCCCCCGTCCTCGTCGTCGGCAGGCTTGGCGGCGGGCTGCCTCCCCGCGGCGGCC
>JBGSKZ010000456.1:0-2263 GCA_041741035.1 Treponematales bacterium | reverse complement strand
GCCGGGGACCGCCTCCGGGCTTTGGCCAAAGGCCGGCGCTATGGAGAGCGCGATGATAAGAAGCGCAAGTACTGGCAATCCTGGTATACGCATCCTCGCCGCTCCTTAACGCGATAGGGCTATGGATAGGGCCGTGGTAAGCTTGAGCACGTCCTCGTTGCCCTTGCGCACGCGAGAGCTTAGCATGGCCGCTATGCTGCGCGTAAGGGCTAGGGCCAGGGCGGCATCGCGCGCGCAGAGGCCGTCGTAGGCGGCGCGGGTAAGGGAGAACAGAAGGCAGTTGTTCACCGCGCTCACCGTGGCGCTACGCGCCTCGTCGCCGAAGATGGACATTTCGCCGAAGGCCGGCGCGCTGCCCGCGGCTAGCCTCGTCATGGATTTCTCGGCTTGCCCGAAACCCTTGCCCGAAATTTTCAGGGTAAGTTCCTTGCTCACGTCCACCGTGCCCTCGAGGAAGAGGTACATCGTGTCCGAGGCCTCGCCCTCGCGCATGATAACGTCTCCGGCTTTATAGCGCACGTAGTCGCCTATGCGGGCCAGTTCCAGCGACTGGGCTTCGGAAAGGCCGAGCGACCCGCATATGCGCTTGAGCGCTTCCGCTTCCTTTGCCACGCTATGCCTCCCCGCCCACGACGAACGCCAGGTCGCTAGCGCTTATTAGGTAGTTGGGATCCGGCGCGAGGCGTACCCGCCCCGCCTGCCCTATGCCCTCGCCGATGTCTATGGACGCTTCCTCGAATTTCCTCTTTATGAACGCGTCTATGGCCCCGGAATCGTTGGAGAGTATATCGTCGAGCGTAACGGGCTTCTCCTTGGCCAGCACGCCCACGAGCACGCTTTTCTTGTTGCCCAGGAACCACGCGGCGGCCTCGGCGAAGCTCTTGCCTACGAGGGCGGAAGGCATGGGTGCGCGCCTGAGCCTGGAGGCCGAGCCCGCGCTCATGAGCTCGCGCGCGGCGTCAGGAAGGCCGCCGTCTCCCGACGAGGACGAGAGTAGGTAGCCGGTGAACTCCCCGTGTATGACGATGTCCTCGACGCCCGCGCGCCGCAGGTGCTGCTCGCTTTCCGGCTTCAGTATGCCGGCCCGGATACGGAGCTCGCGGGCCATGGCCTTAATGGCGAGGGCCGACAGTATGGTGCGCTCGTCGGCGTTCGCTTCGGTGAATTCGCCGCTGGCATCGGGTATGAGTATGCAGTTGGCCGCCTGGCCTATGCTGCCCTTGCGCAGTATGGCTTCCTGGGTATGGTCGCCCCGCACGAAGCGCAGCTCCAGTTCAGGATGCCTGGCCTTGATGGCCTCGAAGCCCTCCGCCGGAAGGCTGTTTATAAGGATAAGCGAACGGGCCCCTCCCTCCGCCTCTACGGCGTCCAGCAGGGCGTCGGCATGGGCGTTCCAGCCGCACAGCAGGGTGTGTCCCTTGGTCTTTATGTCCTGCAATCCCTTACCCTCCCTGATTCTGCGTTCCACGAAGAGCGACGCTACGGTGCCCGATACGAGCGAGGTGATGATGAGGCCCGATACCATCAGCAGCATGGCGGCGGCCCTGCCCGCGTCGGAGAGGGGATACGAGTCCCCGTAGCCCACCGTGGCTATCGTAACGAGGGCCCACCACAGGCCGTCAAAGGGCCGACGGAAGGAGCCGGCGGCGTCGCCGCCTTCGAGCAGCCAGAGCAGCGTGCCGAATACCAGCGTGGCCGCGGCGAAGAGCATGAGCGGCAGGGCTATACCGGAACGGGATATCTGCGCTATAAGTGCTAGGAGCGCTTTTTTCTTCTTAGCCCGCCTTGCGCGCGGCTTGAGCGCGTTTCCCTTGCCCTGAGCATATAGGTCCATACCCTCAGTATCGGCCGCCCGGGGCTTTATGATGAGCGCTAGCCTCCCTCGGGACGGCGCATGGAGCGAAGGTGTACAGCATAGCGCACGAGGATAAGCCTTCTATAGTTTTCATGGACGAGCGCTACGCCCTGGCCTATAAGCCGGCCGGTATGCATTGCGCCCCTCCGGGCGCCCGCGCCGAAGGCCGCGATAGCGCCAGCTGCCTGCTCGATTGGTTCCTCGAACTCTATCCCTCCGCCCGGGGCGTGCGCGGCAGGGGCTCGGGCGAAGCGGGCCTCGCGCATAGGCTGGACAGGGACACGCGCGGGCTCGTGCTTTTCGCGCTGGACGACGAATCCTTCTCGCACATAGCGTCCTGCGCTGAACGGGGCGATTTCCGCAAAGGCTACCGCGTGTCGGCTCTTGCGGAGGGCTCGGGGCTGGACG
>JBGSKZ010000455.1:0-1319 GCA_041741035.1 Treponematales bacterium | reverse complement strand
CCGCGGCCACGGCGGCGTTTGCAAGCGCGGCCACCACGCTTTGCGCCCCGCCCGACTCTGATACGGTAATTACATGGAGTATCTTCATGGGGCCCGCCGCGCTAGAGCTTGAATACCTTGCCGTCCTCTATGTGCACGCGCTTTACCGCATTACGGGTATCGACGACCAGCTTGGCCTTGGCCACTATGCGGTCCACGTCGAAACAGGCATGGTTGGTGGTAAATACCACGCAGTCCGCCTGGGCCAAGACCTCGTCGCTTAAGGCTACGCCCGTCCAGACGTGGCCATGCTCGTCTACGACTTCGGGTATATAGGGGTCGTGATAGCTTACTTTAGCGCCCTTCTTGGCTACCTGTTCCATAACGAGCAGGGCCGGGCTCTCGCGCGGGTCGTCAATATCGGGCTTGTACGCTACGCCTAGGAAGAGGATATTTGAGCCGTTTAAGGCCTTGCCGTGGCGGTTTAAGGCAAAGGCTATCTTGTTCATCATGCGGTAGGGCATGAGGTTGTTGATATTGCCCGCGGCGTTGATCATGGTCAAATCAAAGTTTAAGCCCTTGGCTATGTATTCAAGGTAGAAGGGATCAAGCGGTATGCAGTGCCCGCCCACGCCAGGCCCCGGATAAAACGCCTGGAAGCCGTAGGGTTTGGTCTTGGCCGCCTCTATGACTTCCCAGATGTTTATATCCATCTTGCCGGCCAACAACGCCAGCTCGTTAATAAGGCTTATGTTGATAAGCCGGTAGGTGTTCTCAAGAATCTTTACCATTTCGGCCGCGCGCGGCGAGCTTACGAGGTGCAGGTGCTGTATGGCTATGCCATAGAGGGCCATAGCGATATCCTGGGCTTCCTTGCCCAGGGCCCCGACTACTTTGGGGGTGTTGTCGGTCTTATAGTCCTTGTTGCCCGGGTCCACGCGCTCGGGGCTGAAGCACAGCCAGAAGTCGCTGCCTTCTTTAAGGCTCGATTCCCGCTCCAGGATGGGCTTCATAAGGTCTTCCGTCGTGGTCGGGTAGGTCGTGCTCTCAAGCGATACGAAGGTGCCCGGTTTCATGGAACGGCCTATATCGACGCAGGAGGCCTCTATGTAGCTCATATCCGGCTTCTTAAACTTATCCAGGGGCGTGGGCACGCATATGATGGCGGCGTCGCATTCCTTGAGCCGGGAAAAATCCACGGTGGCGCTTATGAAGCCTGCCTTAACCACGGCCGCCAGTTCCTCGTCCTTTATGTCGCCTATATAGTTCTTGCCCGCGTTCACCTGGTCGGCCTTCTTTTGGCTCTTCTCAAAGCCCAGCACGGTAACGCCCTTGCGCGC
>JBGSKZ010000454.1:0-4109 GCA_041741035.1 Treponematales bacterium | reverse complement strand
GGCCTTCTGGCCGAAGCGCCCCGCTTCGAACTGCCGCTTCCGCCGCCGGGGGACGCGCGGGGCATAGCCCTCATCGACTTCGCCAAGGGCGACCTGCTCTTTTCCCTCAATCCCGACGAGGCCATACCCCCGGCCAGCCTGGCCAAGCTCATGACCATGCACGTGGCGCTCAAGGCGGTGGAAGAAGGGCGCGTCGGGCTCTACGAGCCCATACCGATACTGTGGGAAGACACCGCCCTGCCCTACGGTTCCTCCCTCATGTACCTGCAGCCGGGCATGAGGGTGCCCTTCGACGAGCTCCTGCGCGGCATGGCCGTCATATCGGGCAACGACGCCGCGCTGGCGGTGGCGCGCGTGGTAGCCGGCTCCAGCGAGGCCTTCGCCAAGCTCATGAACGAGGAGGCGCGCGCCATGGGCCTGGGCATGACGAGCTTCGTGGAGCCCTCGGGCCTTTCCGAGTTCAACACGACGAGCGCGCGGGAGATGGCCCTCTTCACCCGCGCCTATATGCTGCGGCATCCGACGGCCATAGAAGCCTATCACGCGCGCACTACCATGGAATTCCCGCGCGCCGAACTCATGCCCGAAGGCGTCCCGCCGCCGCCTATCAAGATACTCCTCCGGAACAGGAACAGCCTGCTCTTCAGCTACGAGGGCTGCGACGGGCTTAAGACGGGCTTTATAGAAGAGTCGGGCTTTAACCTGATAGCCAGCGCCGAGCGCGAAGGCACGCGCTTCATATTGGTAACCCTGGGGGGCAGCCACAGCGCCTCCTACCGCCAGAGGGCGGCCACGGCGCTGCTCGATTGGGCCTTCGCCAATTGGAAGACGGTGCGCCCGCCCATGCCGGAACTGCCGAGCGTAAGGCTGTGGGGCGGCGCGCAAGGCCGCTTGAGCCTTGAAGCGGCCGAGAGCCCCGAGTTCACCGTGCCCGTCGGCCTGGCCCATGACATAGCGTACCGAGTGGAGCTGCCCGAGGAACTCGAAGCGCCTATCATAAAAGGGGCGGCGGTAGGGCGCATCGTATACACGAGCGGAGGCCGCGTACTCAGGCGTATCGATATCGTGGCGGCCGAGGAAGGGGAGCTCGGCTCGCTCCTTATCCGCTTGCGCGATGCCATAGCGCGCTTTTTCCAGAGGCTCTTCACTCCGCGAAGCTGATCACTCAGCGAAGCAGAGCCTGCCCGCCTCATAGCGCACCAGGCCCTCCGCCGCCAGGGACGCCGCGGCCTTGCTTAGCCGCCCTTCCTCCATGCCGGAAGCAGAGGCCAGCTCTCCCAGGCTCAAGGGCCCGGCCGCCTCCGAGAGCGCCTTGAGAAGGGCGCCCCGGGCCTGCCGCGCGGAGCCCTCGAAACGGCTTTGCTTGCCATAGGCGGCACTCTGTCTGCTGGGATTGGCTTCCCTCTTCTTCAGCCAGGCCCCGTAATCCATGAGCGCGTAATACCAGCGCCTGGGCTCGGCCGCGTCCATGGTAGTAAGCGCCACGGGCTCAAGCTCGCGGTCGCTCACGCGCTCCCTATCGGGGAAAAAGTGAAAGATGAGGGCGGCCCGTATATTGGTCTCCAGCACGGCGCCGGGCAGATTGAAGGCGAAGGCGCGCACGGCGCGGGCCGTATACGAGCCTATGCCTGGCAGGGAGCGCAGCTCTTTCTCGCCCCGGGGCAGCTCGCCGCCAAAGGCGGATACGATGAGCCTGGCCGCGTCGCGAAGGCGCAGAGCCCTGCTGTTATAGCCTAAGCCCTTCCAAAGCCCGTATACATCCGCAAGGGGCGCTTCCGCCAGGGCCCCGGCGTCCGGGAAGCGCTCGAACCAGGCGAGGTACTTAGGCAGCGCGCGGAAGGTCTGGGTCTGCTGCAGCATGATTTCCGATACCAGTATGCGCCAGGGGTCCCGCGTATCGCGCCAGGGAAAGGAGCGGCCTTCCAGGCGAAAGTGCTCAAACACGGCCGCGCGGAATTCAGCCGCGTCGGCTTCGGACAGCACGGGCTCGGCAGGGGACTGATTCATGCGCCCACTATACGCGCGCTAAAAGCGCTGATCAAGATATGGATTGCCCTTCCTTCCGCGCCGGTGCTAGAATAGAGCGTCCCAAAAGGAGGGATACGCCATGCCCCTTAGCCTACAAGACCTCGGAAAAGCCGTGCTCGAAACCGAGTACGCCGTTCGCGGCCCCATCGTGGCCCGCGCCTTGGAGCTCGAGAAGTCGGGCAGGGAAATCACCTTCTGCAACATAGGCAACCCCCAGGCCCTCGAGCAGAAGCCGCTCTCCTGGGTGCGCAAGATACTGGCGCTCTGCGAATATCCCGAGCTGGCCGAGAAAGCCTCCGGTGCCTTTCCCGCGGACGCCGTGGCGGCGGCCAAGGCCATACTGGCGGGCACGAAGCACGGCCTGGGCGCCTATTCCGAGAGCAAAGGCGTGCGCAGCATACGCGAAGCCGTGGCCGCCTTCATACATGAGCGGGACGGCATAGACGCCGACCCCGACGCCATATTCCTTACTGACGGCGCCTCCAAGGGCGTGCAGGCCGCGCTGCGCATGCTCATTGCCGGCCCCTCCGACGGCATCATGGTGCCCATCCCCCAGTATCCCCTCTACTCGGCCACCATAACCCTCTACGAGGGCAAGCAGGTCAATTACTACCTGGACGAGCACAACGATTGGAAACTATCCAGAAAGATGCTCGAGGAAGCCCTGGCCGAGGCCAAGCGCCTCGGCGTGCGCGTGAAGGGCATAGTCGTCATAAACCCGGGCAACCCCACGGGCTCGGTCATAGACGCCGATAACGTAGCCATGATCATAGACTTCGCCAAAGAGCACGGCATTACCATTTTAGCCGACGAGGTATATCAGGATAACGTATACAAGGCAGGCGAGCGCTTCACCTCCTTCGCCAAGGTCATGAAGGACAAGGACGAGCGCGCGGTATCGCTGTTCAGCTTCCATTCCACCAGCAAAGGCTATCTAGGCGAATGCGGACACCGGGGCGGCTACTTCGAGATACGCAATATACCCGAGGACGTGACGGCCCAGCTCCTTAAGCTGCAGTCGGTAAGCCTCTGCGCCAACCTGCCCGGCCAGGCCGCCGTGTACTGCATGGTGCGCCCGCCCAAACAGGGGGAGCCCAGCTACGCGGAATACCGCGCGGAGCGCGACGGCATACTCGGCGAGCTTAAGGCCCGGGCGCGGCTCCTGGCGGACGGCCTCAATAAGATACCGGGCATACGCTGCAACGAGGTGGCCGGCGCCATGTACGCCTTCCCCCAGGTGGAGCTGCCCGCGGGCAAGACCGACGCCCAGTGGTGCATGGCGCTGCTGGAGGCCGAAGGCATATGCGTCGTGCCCGGCTCGGGCTTCGGCCAGCTACCCGGCACCGCCCATTTCCGCACCACCATACTGCCGCCCACCAAGCAGCTCGAGGCGGTGGTGGAAAAGATAGCGCGCTTTCAGAAGTCTTATCGCTAAGCCTTAGATAATACGCATTTTCAGTAAGGAGCACAGGCATGGAATGGAGAGCAAGCCACATACTCGTCAGCGATCGCGCGCGCGCGCAGGACTTGTCGCGCAAGGCCAAGCAGGGGGCCGACTTCGCCTCATTGGCGCGGGAGAACTCCAGCTGCCCGTCGAAGTCCTCCGGCGGAGACCTGGGCTGGTTCGGCCCGGGCAAGATGGTGCAAGCCTTCGAGTACGCCTGCAAGAACCTGGGCGTGGGCTCGGTATCGGACGTAGTCCAGACGCAGTTCGGCTATCACGTCATCAAGGTGACCGGCAAGCGCGACTAAGGCGCACGGGCGCTCGCGCGCTTAAGCGCAAGCTTCGGGGAACCGGCTAAGGAGAAAGCACTATGGATACGGTAGAGCGCTGGTTCGCCAGCGACAACAACGCGGCCACGCATCCCCTTATCATGGAAGCCCTGGCGCGCGCCAATAGCGGCCACGCGGTAGGCTATGGCGACGACCCCCTTACCCAGGCGGCAGAGGCGAGCGTGGCCGGGCTCTTCGGCCCGGGCTACGCCGTGCGCTTCGTGCTTAACGGCACCGGAGCAAACGTGTACGCCCTAGGCTGCCTGGCCGGCCACGGCGACGCCGTGTTCTGCGCGGACTGCGCGCAC
>JBGSKZ010000453.1:0-1846 GCA_041741035.1 Treponematales bacterium | reverse complement strand
CGCATAGGCGCTCATAGGCTGGCAGTTCCAAAGCGGCCTCCCCGGGGCTTTCATGTTCTTCAGCGAGCCTAGTGTAGCCATGAGGGATAAAAATGCAAGCGCTCGGCGTGTGGACGACGAAGGGCATCTAGGCTACCATAGACCCATGAAAGCGCTCACCGCCCTCGTATGCGCCGCCGCGCTCTGCTGTTCCTGCGCCCCTTCTGAAGAACCCGGCACCTTGGAAACGGCCAAGCCCGATCCGCGCCAAGAGGCGCTGGAGCGCTCGCTTTCGCTCCTGCCAGAAGCGGCGCGCTCGGGCTTCCTGTCCGCCTATCTGCCCGATAGAGAGCGTTTTTTCGCCCTCCTTGAGGAAGCGGAGGCCGAGTCGCTGGCGGCGGGCGATTTCCTCATACTCGTCGACAAGGCCACGAGCCTGCCTGAAGACTACGAGCCCGCCGACCTCGTGTCGCTCAACGACTACCCCATTGCCCGCAATCGCGCCGATTTGCGCCTGCGCAAGGCGATTATGCCCGCCCTCCTCGAGATGGACGCCGCAGCGGGCGCGGCGGGACTGCGGCTCGTCTATTCGTCGAGCTACCGCTCCTATGCCTACCAGCGCGAGGTATACGATAGATGGGTGCGTCAGCTTGGCCAGGCGGAGGCCGACCGCGTATCCGCGAAGCCCGGGCATTCGCAGCATCAGTTGGGCACGGCGATCGATTTCGGCTCCATAGACAATAGCTTCGCCGATACGGCCGAAGGGCGCTGGCTGGCCGAGAACGCCTGGCGCTTCGGATTTTCCCTATCCTATCCCCGCGGCTACGAGGCCATAAGCGGCTACGATTGGGAATCCTGGCATTACCGCTACCTGGGCAAGGCGGCCGCGCTGATCGAGCGCGAGTACTTCGGCGGCGTGCAGCAGTATTTTTTAACGGCGCTGGACTCCTATCGCGCACAGTTGGCGGCGCCCGCGCCGTAAGCGGGGAGCCGCGGCGGTAGCCGTTTTAGATGCGCTTGCGGTGAATCCACGCTCGCGGGCAAGTCCCGCGCACGGGGGGCCGAAGGCCCTGTACAGCGCGGCCGCGGACATGCTAGAACCTGCTTACGCCAATCCTGCCTTCACACATCGGCAATGCGCGGAACGGGCGTTTCCGCTTTAGGCCCCGCCAGGGGCCATCCAGGCCTCCATACGATTTCTCACGGGGGATCCTGGTGACCATTTCTTCTATCATCGTCATTGCCTTCGTGGCCCTAAGCGGCCTCTTCGCGCTCGGCCGCGGCACTAAGGCCAGCGCAGCGGAATTCAGCCTCGCCGGGCGCCGGCTATCGGGGCTGGCCCTGTTCGCCACGCTCGCGGCGTCAAACCTGTCCGCCTTTACCGTGTTCGGCGTATCGGGGGCCTCCTACCGTCTGGGCTGGGCTTTCTTCCCGGCTATGGCCTTCGGTACCGCCTTTATGGCGCTGTCCTTCGCCTATATTGGCTTGCCGCTCCGCAGGCTCGCGGCCGAAGGCTCATGGATAACGCCGGGGGACTTCATCGGCGCGCGCTATGGCAGCGCGGCGCTGGGCAGGCTGTTTTCCGCCCTCTCGCTGGGCTATACCCTGCCGTATCTGGCTATCCAGGCCAGCGCGGGAGGCAGGCTCATAGCCGGGGCCACCGGCTTGAGCGCGCCGCTGTCTTCCGCCCTGCTCGTCGCCATAGTCGGCTTTTACGTGTTCAGGGGCGGTATGAAGGCCGTGGCCAAGACGGATATAGCGCAGCTCGCCGAGCTCGTGGGCTTAGGCTTGGCGGCCGCGACCGTCATCGTCCTGGCGGCGCTCAAGCCGGAGGCGGCGCTGCTTGTAGCCGCCGACGAGGGGGCCG
>JBGSKZ010000452.1:0-5930 GCA_041741035.1 Treponematales bacterium | reverse complement strand
TTCGTCCCACGCGAGCCCCCCCGGCCGGCCCGGCGCCAAGGAGCCGCTGAAGCGCTCATAGGCATGGGCATAGCGGGCGCGGGCGGCGATCAGGTGATCGTCATAACGCCCGCTCGACAGAAAGCGCTCTAGAGCCCGCTGCATTAAGCCATTGGAGGACAGGTCCACCGATCGCTTCGCGGCCTCTATGCGAGAGCGCAGTACGCTTGGGGCTTCCAGCGCCGCTATGCGCAATCCGGGCAGGAGGGTTTTGGAGAAGCTCTTTACGTACAGCACGCGACCATCGTTATCCAGGGAACGTAGGGTCGGGGTCGCGCCTGGCGGGGCGAGGTCTCCAAATAGGTCGTCCTCAAGGATATAGAAGCCGTATCGTTCGGCCAAGGCTACGATGTCGCGGCGTCGCCGCTCGCTATAATTTAGGCCGGTGGGATTTTGACAGCTCGGGCTTAGGTGGACGAGCCTTAGGGGCCTCGTGGAGGCGAGCCTTTCAAGCGCGCTTATATCGATGCCCTCACCGTCGAGTTCCACGGCTTCTACGCGGACGCCGGCGGCGATAAAGGCGTCGAGGGCGCCGCGATAGCCGGGAGCTTCTATGGCGGCGACGTCGCCGCGGCGCAAGAGGACGCGGGCGGCCAAGTCGAGCCCCTGCTGAGCTCCCGAAACGATATGCAGGTCCTCCGCGGCCACGGGCGAGCGGGAGGCGCGGGATGCGCTTAAGCGAGTGGCGAGCGCCGACTTGAGCGCGGGGTAGCCGGCGGAATCCTGGTAATCGAAGGCTGCGCCTCCGTCCGCGTCTATGGCTTCCACGATGAAGCGCTTAAGGTCCTCGAGGGGGTATAGTTCGCGCGGCGGGGCGTTGAGCGATAAATCCAGGAGCGCGGGGGCGCTATCGACGGCGGGAGAGGCCGAGGGCAATCCGTCCGGCCCCGGCGCCGGGCTGAGTCCGCCTACCGTAGGCGCGGCGCTGGGCACGCGGGATACATAGGCGCCCGAGCCGGCCTTTGACTCGATGAGCCCTTCGCTGCTCAATATGCGGTAAGCGGATACTACGGTGGCGGGGTTGAGACCCAGCTCATCGGATAGCTTGCGCACCGAGGGCAGTTTATCGCCTGGCCTGAACGAGCCTTCGGCTATGCGGCTGCGCAGGGCGTCCGCGGCTTGGACATAAAGCGGGGTATCCTCGCCTTTATATACCCGCATAATCGAGCTCATAGATACTGCAGAGGCGGCGCTTAGCGATTGCCCATGGACTCGTTGCGATCGGAGAGGCTAATGGTGGCGCTGGAAAGCTTGGAGCCGCGGTAGTATTGCACGCTTACGCTGTCGCCGGGTTTGTTGTCCTCGAGCGCGGAATAGAGGTCGGCGATAGAGCTTATGGGCATGCCGTCCACGCTTACGATTATGTCCCCGCCCACGTTGAATACGCTTTGATAGTAGCGTACGGCGGTGGTGCCGCCCTTGAGGCCGGATCGGTCGGCATTGGTGCCGCGCCGCACGGAGGAAATGAGCAAGCCCTTATCGATGGGTACCGGCGACCCTTTCTCTTTCATGTAATCGATGAGAGCGGGAAAGAGTTGCACGTATTCGGCGTCTATCCAGCCGCGCTTCACCATGCCGTATTTGATAAGGTCAGGCACTACGCGCTTAGCGGTGCTGACCGGCACGGCGAAGCCCACGCCGACCGACCCTCCCGAGGGGCTATAGATCATCGTGTTGACGCCGATAAGCTCCCCGCGCGCGTTAAGCAGTGGGCCGCCCGAGTTGCCGGGGTTTATGGAGGCATCGGTCTGTATCATGTCCCGGATAATGGTTTTCGAATCCTGCTGTACCGGCCTGCCAAGGCCGGATACTATGCCGCGGGTAAGAGTCCGTTCGAGGCCGAAGGGGTTGCCTATGGCCAGTACCTTTTGCCCGACTTTAAGCGTGGCGCTTTCGCCATAGGGTATGACCGTCAGGCGCATACCCTTTGGCGGCTCGAACTTAACGACGGCGAGATCGTTTTCAGGATCCGAACCGATAACCGAGCCTTCGAAGCGCGAGCCGTCGGCCAGGCTCACGAATACCTTGAACGCGTTCTCTATGACATGGTAATTCGTCAGCACGTAGCCGCGCTCGTCTATGATGGAGCCCGAACCCGAGCCGCCTTCGCGGGGGACCGGCTCCAAGAACCAGTTAATAGACACGACTTCGGTGGTGACGTTGACGACGCCGCTGTTAAGGCGCTCGTATACGTCAATGTTCTCGCGCTCGTCCTGCGTGAAGCCGGGCAAAGAATCGGTGAGGATGGCGCTTGGGCTAGGCGCGGGAACGGGAGCGCTATCCGCGCTCATATCCTCGGATACAGCCTGGCCGCCTTTCGCATCCACGGCCCGCAGCGGCAGTAGTCCCGTGCCGAAAGCTACGAGGAGGCCGATGGACAAGGAGGCAAGGGATACTATCAATAGCTGCGTTCTCGTATATAAGCGCATGAAAGCCCTCCGTCTATTTATTTTCAGTATAGGCTAATTTGCCGATTTACAGTCATTAATATATACATTTGCGGGTCGCTAGCCAACGACGGGAAGAAAGGCCTTGCGAGATTTTTACAATACGGTATGGTATAGCCTGTGGCATCGCAGATCAGTCATCTCATAGTAGGAAGAAAAGCGCTCCTTACCGCCTTGCCGGGCCAGGCCCCTGCCCTGCTCTCGGATTACGGCGCCTGGTTCGGGCTCGGGTGTCAAGGCCCCGACCTGTTTTACCATAATCAGCGTACGCGCCCTCTCTCAGTGCTCTATGGCTCGCTCATCCATAAGCGCGGCATCGGCGCCTTGTGCGCGGCGTTGGCTTCTCCTGTAGGAGCGGCCGCCGCGTGCGCTGACGCCGCAAATGTTGACGCCGCAAATGCCGACGCCGCATTTACAGCGACGCGGCCCGATGCATGGCTGGCCTTCGTCCTCGGTTTCGTAAGCCACGTGGAGCTAGACCGACTAAGCCATCCCTATATTGTGCACAAGGCGGGCTGGGTAATACCGGGCAGGCCCGAGAGCGACGATCACCGCTCCTGCCATCCCTTTCTCGAGCGCGTGCTCGATAGCCTGCTCTGGGAAAAGGTAAGCGGCAAGCCCGTACGGTATTTCCGCCAGCGGGAGGAGCTTATTCCGGCCGAGCCTGTGCCGCGATCGTTTAGTGAACGGCTCGCCGCCGCTTTTCGCCACGCGTATCCCCTGCGCGCCCGCGGCGACGCAGAGCTGATTGCGCGCATGGAGAACGCGTTTCTTGACGCCCTATACTTTTATGCCCGCAGCGATCCTTCCCGCACGACTATGGCGGAAGGCTGTCCCCGAGGCTATGGCCCGTCTTTCGCGCAACATGGCTACCGTTCGGTTTCGGTCGTGTACCCTGAAGGCCTCGACGCGTCCGTGGACTGGGCTAATGCGGCCAGGGCCGCCTGGCGGCATCCCTGCGATCCGCCCCGCTATTCGAGCGCTTCGTACTACGAGCTCTGCGACCAGGCCGCTGAACGATCGGCGCCGCAGCTGGCCGCCGCCTATGAAGCCCTTCGCGGATCTCAAGGCGCGGCGCGTCGCCTTGAGGCGCTCATAGGAGAGGCTACCATGAACGTAGGTGACGCGGAAGGCAGGCAGAGCCGTGCGCTCTTTATGGCGCCGCTAGCGCTCAAAGAGGCCATGCAGGATCAATTCAAGCGGCGCGTCGAACTGATGCATAGGAGCTGCCCCGACGCAGATCTCGATTGACCCCGGAGCGCTCTGCGTATAGTATTGGCGGATATGGATATGAAGGACAAATTAGCCAAGGCCTACGGCCAAGGCGCGTCGAAGGACGGATCCGGGAGCGGCAAGCCAACGGCTTCTCTCGACAAGCCCTCCCGCCCCCCCAAAGGCGAGCCCAAGCCCGCTCCCGCGCCTCAAAGCGGACGGGATGGGCTCATTCGCGCCACGAAGGAATCCGCGAAGCTCATCAAGAGCGGTACTCCGGGCGCCGAAAAGGCGGCGAAATTCCTTCTGCTCCTCGGGCAGGAGGAGGCGTCCAAAGTGCTCCGCCATATGAAGCCCGCGGAGATCGAGGCTATATCGCGGCAGATAGCGGCCATAGAGCGCATAGACAACGCCGAGGCTAACGATATCCTTACCGAGTTCGGCTGGCTCGTGAAAACGCAGGGCGGCTCGCTGGAAGGCGGGGCCGATACGGCGGAGCGCATGCTATCCGCGGCTTTTGGCGCCGACAAGGCCAAGGAAGTGCTGCGCAAGGCGGTACCCGAGAGCCGCAAGCCCTTTCTCTTTTTAAACGATTTCGACGGCCGCCAGCTCATAGCCCTGCTTAAGGACGAATCGGCCCAGGTGATGGCCATGATACTGCCCTATTTGCAGCCCAAGCTCGCCAGCTCGGTCATAGAAGAGCTCCCGGACGGCATGCGCACCGAGGTGATCAAGCGCATAGCCAAGCTGGACAGGATGACCCCCGAAGTCATCGAGCGCGTCGAAGCGGTGCTGCGGGACAAGATCGCCAAGATTGGCAGGCCCGAATCCGCCGAACGGGTCGACGGCGCGGCCGTGCTGGCGGGCATACTCAAGCACGTAGGCGGCGCCTTGGAAAGCCGCATACTCAGCGGCATAGAGGAAGACAGCCCCGAGCTCTCCAAAGATATTCGGGAGCGCCTATTTACCATAGACGACATACTCCGCGTACGCGATAGGGAGCTTCAACGCAGCCTCCGCGAGTACAACGAGAAAGACATAGCGCTCATATTGAAGGGCAAAAGCCAGTCGCTGCGGGACAAGATACTCTCGAACGTATCGCAGAGCAAACGCCTGATCGTGCTCGAGGAGTACGACATCATGGGCACTGTCCGCCGCGACGACGTGGACCGCTCGACGCGCGACTTCCTGGAATACTTCAAGAAGCGCTGGGAGGACGGCGAGCTTGTCCTGGAAGGCGACGAGGAACTCATAGACTAGCTCGCTTTTGGCCTCTAGCCTTTCACGTAGCGAATTTTGCCTTCCGAAGCCTCTTCCGCCCTGGCCATGATAAAGAGCAGGTCCGAGAGGCGGTTCATATAGTGGCGTAGCGCTAGCGGCACATCCGCGTCCCAGGCAAGGCTTATGATCCTACGCTCTGCCCTTCTGCATACCGTCCTGGCCACGTCCAGCTTAGCCGATTGAAGGGTTTCGCCGGGCACTACGAAACCGCTTAGGCTGAGCTCGGATTCAAAGCCTTCGACGTAGGCCGTAAGTCGCTCCGCGTCGGCCTCGCGCACGGGATCCACGTAGCTTCCCGTGCGGGTGGCTAGATTGCCAGCCACGCGGAAGAGGTCCTTCTGCAACTCGTTTACGATAGCCAAGGTATCGCCGCGCTTGAGGTAATGCTTCGCCTCGCCGAGTAGCGAATCAAGCTCGTCGACGGTACCATACGCTTCCACGCGGGGGTCGTCCTTGCGTACGCGCTCGCCGGACCAGAGTCCCGTAAGCCCTTCGTCGCCCGTACCCGTCACTATACTCATAGTTCCTCCATAGTAGGCTCCCTGTACAGCCTAGCAGGGAGCCAGCCTAAAATGATACTCAATTCTAAGAGCTATACCAAGTAAGCCCGGCGCGCTTCCCGCTATTTCCTTAAAAAGCTTGCCTGCGTACTATACGCGCTTTATTTTATACCTGTGATGATATAGAATATACAGGAACTTAGCTCGCGGGGGCTCGGCAAGGGGACTGTATGGACGAAAAAGGCTATGTGATATTGCGTCAGCTTATCAGCGACGTAGAAGGAGCGCCTTTTCCGAGTGCCATAAACCACGAGCTCTATACTATTTGGTATGAGCATGTACAGGAAGCGGCGGGCGAAGCGCTAGAATATCTCAATACCTATGATCCTGATTATGGTAAAAATACGCTTGAGGAGCTAGATTTTTGAGCAACAGCGGCCCCGACACTACG
>JBGSKZ010000451.1:0-2874 GCA_041741035.1 Treponematales bacterium | reverse complement strand
GCGGCGGCTCGCGCGCGGCGCCTGGACGCGAAGGCGTCGATAACCATAATCGAGGCGGGGCGCTATGTGTCGTTCGCGAACTGCGGCCTACCCTATTTCGTGTCCCGCGATATAGACAAGCGGAGCGCGCTCATCCTGCAGACGCCCGAAGGCTTCAAGGCGCGCTACGATGTCGACGTGCTCCTCGAAACCCGGGCCGTGGGCATAGACCGTAAAGCCAAGACCGTATCGGTGCAAGGCCCCGGCGGCGAGAGCCTCGTGCCCTATGACAGCCTCATTTTGGCGCAGGGCGGCACGCCCTTCGTTCCCCCCATCGAGGGCTCGTCGCTCGATCACGTATTCAGGCTCTGGACCATACCGGACATGGACGCCGTCCACAAATACATAAACGAGCGCTCGCCCAAGAGCGCGCTCGTCATAGGCGGCGGCTTCATAGGCCTCGAGGCGGTGGAAGCCTTCCTGGCGCGCGGCCTCGCCACGACCGTGGTGGAGCTTACCCCCCACGTCATGCCGCCGGCCGACCCCGAGTTCGGCGCCCAGATAGCCGCCAGCTTCCGCGAGGCGGGGGCGCAGGTGCTTACCGGGCGCTCGGTGAAGGCCATAAGCCAGGGCAAGGCCCGGCTCGACGACGGCAGCGATATAGACGCCGATATCGTGCTTATTTCTGCGGGCGTTAGGCCCAACGTGGAGCTGGCTAAGGCTGCCGGCCTCGAGATAGGCGCGGCCGGCGGGGTCGTGGTAGACGACACGATGCGCACGGCCGACCCCTCGATATGGGCGGCGGGCGACATGGTGGAGATTAAGAACCGCATATCGGGGAAAAGCACCCGCGTGCCGCTGGCCGGGCCCGCCAACAGGCAGGGCCGCATAGCGGGAACCAATGCGCTGGGCGGTACCATGAAATACGCGGGCGCCGAGGGCACGAGCGTCTTTAAATCCATGCACTACACCTTCGCCATGACGGGCCTTACCGAGAAGGCCGCAAGGGCCTTGGGCCTGGACTGCGGCGCCAGCGTAGTGCACCGCTACCACCATGTCAGCTACTACCCCGGCGCCGAGGAACTGACCCTCAAGCTGGTATACGACAAAGGCAGCCGCAAGCTACTCGGCGCCCAGGCCTTCGGCAAGGAAGGCGCGGATAAGCGCATAGACGTGGCGGCCACCGCCATAGCCGGCGGCCTTACCCTAGAGGACCTGGCCGAGCTCGACCTGGCCTACGCCCCGCCCTACGGAGCGGCCAACGACCCCATAAACATGGCGGCCTTCGCCGCGCAGAACGACTTGTCCGGCTATGCCCCGCTCATAAGCGCGGAGGAAGCCTGGGCGGCCTTCAAGGCGGGCTCGGCTACCCTGCTCGACCTGCGCACCAACGGCGACCGCAGGAAACTGCCGGTAGACGGCGCGGCCCACATACCGTTGGACGAGCTAGACTGGCGCCTGGACGAAGTGCCGTCAGGCCCCCTGCTGCTCCTGTCCAGGGCGGGCTACGAGAGCCATATAGCGCTGCGGAAGCTGGTCCAGGCCGGCCGCTCCGAACTAAAGAACGTATCCGGCGGGGCCTTGAGCCTTGCCTTGGCGCCTGGCTTCACGCCCGGCGAATAAACGGCGAATACCATTACGGAGGATATCGATGACTGACCCAATCCTGGAACTGATCAAAAGCGGCGCTAAGGTCATAGACGTGCGCAGCAGCGAGGAATTCGAGGACGAGCACTACCCGAACGCCATAAACGTGCCGGTAAACGAGATACAGGCGCGCGCCAAAGAATTAGGCGACGCGTCCACCCCCCTCGTGCTCTACTGCGCCTCCGGCGCGCGCTCAGGCTACGCGGCGCGCATACTGGCCGGCGCCGGCTACAAGAAGGTCGTGAACGCGGGCGGCCTGTACGACATGCCCGGCTTCTAAGCCGGCGAGCGCTATAGAGGACCGGCGGGATACCATCCCGCCGGCCTTTTTTTATTCGGCAGCGCCGCCCTTAGCGGTATTCAAAAGCGCCTATATCCGGTATGCCGCTTACGGAAAAACCTAGGGCGTCATAGGTCCGCAGGGAACTCTCTCCCGCATCGACGCCGGGCGACGCGGGATCCAGCCTATAATCGCCATTGGCCGCGTCCATGAAGAGCGGCGCGGCGTCCACATTGTAGCTGAATTTGCCGTGGTCGCTTTGCAGGGCCGCGAGGCTTAGGTATTGGCTCCCCGTACCGCCCGGTCCGAGCGCCCACAGGGCGGCTGGGGCATGCCATAGATTATGGGAGAAATCGATATCGTCGAAATCGTCCGCGCTATCCTCGTAGAGCACGAAGACTTGGTAGTCAAGCAGGGGATTAGCGGCGCTCGTGAAGAAGACATTGTTCGATACCTCTATATCGCGGCTCTTCGCGCTACTGGCGAAAGAGGCTAAATGGAAGGCATTCTTATCCGGTCGGCTCGCCGTGACGCCCCAGCCATGCCCGGGGTCTATGCTGGTATTGTGGAGCAGGTAAATATGGCTCAATGAGGAAGAGGCGGGACGGTTCCAAAACTCGAAGCTCGCCAAGCCGCAGTTGCGGGCGAGGTTATTCAGGTAAAAGAGGTATTCCTGCTTCGCCGTCCGGCTGTGGTTCTGATTCGTGAAGGCCGTGTCGTATATCTCCCACGCGCTGCAGGAATCCACCGTATTGTAGGAGGCGTTTCCCCAGAATTCGATGGCGTTGCCGTAGCGCACGTTAAGCCCATCGCCGTTCGTGTAGAGATAGCCGCCGCCTATCCAGCTGAAATCGCAGGATTTTATCGTAAGGTAGCGCGTATCGGAGCCGCCGAAGCCATGGGCGGAACCCATGCTCAAATGCAGATTCTCGAAGTACGCATAGGATAGCCCCGTATGGTCGACGATA
>JBGSKZ010000450.1:0-1279 GCA_041741035.1 Treponematales bacterium | reverse complement strand
CCCTGGAGCTTGAGGCCGTGCTCGGCCTGCGCGGAGAGGGATCATGAACAAGCTTCGTGACACCCAGGGAGAAGCCTCCGCCCCCTGGTGGCAGAGCGCCGTTTTTTACCAGATTTATCCCCGCAGCTTTCAGGACAGTAACGGCGACGGCGTGGGCGACCTGAACGGCATACGGGAAAGGCTCGGCTACCTGGCCGAGCTCGGCGTGGACGCGCTGTGGATAAGCCCTTTCTTCAAGAGCCCGATGAAGGACTTCGGCTACGATATCGAGGATTATACGGCAATAGACCCGCTCTTCGGCACTATGGACGATTTTAAGGCCCTGCTGGCGGATGCGCACGCGCTGGGCATAAAGCTGGTGGTTGACCTCGTGGTGAACCACTCGTCGGACGAGCACCCCTGGTTCAAGGAGGCGCGCTCCTCGCGCGACGATCCCAAGCACGATTGGTATATTTGGCGGCCCATGAAGGGACGGAAAAAGCCCAATAACTGGGTAAGCCTCTTCGAGCAGCGCTCGGCCTGGTATCCCAACGCCGCTACCGGCGAATGGTACTTAGGCACCTTTACCCGCAACCAGCCCGAGTTCAATTGGCGCAATCCCGAGTTGCGGAAGGCCGTGTACGGGGTAGCGCGCTTCTGGCTGGAGCTCGGCGTGGACGGCTTCCGCATGGACGTGGCCACGGCCTATATCAAGGACGAGGAGTTCCGCTCCAATCCCTTTAAATGGAAGCTCGTGCCCGACCTTATGCAGGAGCATATTTACGACCGCAACCGCCCCGAAGTGCAGGGCGTGTTCAGGGAGTTCCGCGCCCTGGCCGAGGAATACCCCGGCGAGCGCGTGCTCATAGGCGAGACGCACGGCTTCGACAGCGCGCTCGCCGCGGCCGCGTACGGCGAGTCGGGCGACGGCCTCCATATGGCCTTCAACTTTGAGTTCCTTTTCAGTCCCTGGAACGCCGCGGAATTCTACCGCCGGGCTAGCCGCTGGTATGAAATCCTTCCGTCCTGGGCCTGGCCCAACTTTACCCTGTCCAATCACGATCAGAGGCGGCATTTTTGGCGCTATAGGGCCGGCCGCCACGGCGAAGCCAGGGCGCGCGTGGCCGCGGCCATGCTCCTGTTACTCAGGGGCACGCCCTTCCTCTACTACGGAGAAGAGCTGGGCATGGACTGCAGGAGGCTTCCCCGCAAGGCCCTGCGCGACCCGCTGGGGCTGGCCACCTGGCCGCTTCAGGGCTTCGGCCGCGATCCCGAGCGAACGCCCATGCAGTGGGACGAG
>JBGSKZ010000449.1:0-10197 GCA_041741035.1 Treponematales bacterium | reverse complement strand
CGCCGCGCCGCCGGTAAGCACGCCCTCCTCCGCCGCCACGACCAGCGCGTAGCCGTCGATGACGCGCGCAAGCTCATCGCGGTCTAGGGGTTTCAGGAAGCGGAGGTGGTATACGTCGCACGAAACGCCCTGGGCTTCCAGGAGATCGGCCGCCTCGGCGCAGGTTTCGCTCAGGGGTCCTGAACCGATGAGGAGGACCCTGGCCTGCCGCCCTCGCTCGCCCGCGCTTGAGGCGGCTTGCCGCAGGAACACTCCCCTGCCCGTTACGAAGGGCAGAGCGTAGCACTCGCGCTCGCCGGGGCAGTAGTCTTTGGGAAAGCGCAGCATGACCGGCGCGTCGCGCTTGAGGGCCCAGGCGAGCGCGCCTTTCAGCTCCAAAGCGCTTGCGGGCGCCAAGATGCTCAGCCCGGGCAAGGCGCGGAAAAGCTGTATGTCGTAGATGCCCTGATGGGTCTCGCCGTCGTCGGGCACCGCTCCCGCCCTGTCCAGGGCGAAGATCACCGGCAAGCCGCCCAGGGCTACGTCGTGCTGTACCTGATCCACGGCCCGCTGCATAAAGGTGGAATAAATGGCCACCACGGGGCGTAGCCCGCCTGCCGCCATGCCCGCGGCCAGCGTGACCGCGTGCTCCTCGGCTATGCCCACGTCGAAAAAGCGCTTGGGAAAGAGCCTCTGGAAGTCGACGAGGCCGGTGCCCTTGGCCATAGCCGCGCTTACCGCCGTTATGCGCGGGTCGGCGCTGGCGAAGCCTACCATTGCCGCGCCAAAAGCCTGCGTAAAGCTTTGGCTCGACGCGTCGGGGGGCGGGGAACCGGGGGCGGCGGCGGGAGCGACGCCATGCCAGCCGGCGGGGTCATCCTCCGCCCCTTTATGGCCGCGGCCCTTCTTGGTGGTGACGTGTACGACCACCGGCTTATCGATGGCGCGGGCCTGCCTGAGCACGTCCTCGAGTATGGAGATATTATGGCCGTCTATGGGGCCGGCGTATTCGAAACCAAGGTCGGCAAAGAGGCTTTCCTTGAAGAAGAAAGCCTTAACGGATTTCTTGGCGCGCTGCACCGAATCGTGGATGAGGGGTCCGGCAAGGGGTATCATGAGCATGGCCTTGTCGGCGAGGCGGCGGAAATTCTGGTAGCTCACGGTGGTGGTGAGCCGCGACAGATAGCTCGATACCGCACCGACGTTGGGAGCGATGGACATGGAGTTATCGTTGAGTACGACGATGAGGGGGAGCCCGAGCTGCCCCGCGTGGCTCAAGGCTTCGTAGGCCATGCCCCCGGTAAGGGCTCCGTCGCCTATGACGGCGAGCACCGCGTCCTTCCTGCCTTGGGCGCGATTCGCTATAAGGAGGCCGAGGGCGGCCGATAGCGACGTAGAGGCGTGGCCCGCGTCAAAGGCGTCATGCACGCTCTCGGAGCGTTTTGGAAAGCCCGATATTCCCCCGGAGCGGCGTATGCCGTCAAAGGCCGCGTTGCGGCCGGTTATTAACTTATGCGTATAGCTCTGGTGCCCCACGTCCCACACTATCGAATCGCGCGGAGTGCTGAACACGCGGTGAAGGGCGAGCGTAAGCTCGACGGTGCCAAGATTCGAGGCCAGGTGGCCGCCGTTTATCGCCACGGTCGCGACGATGCGCCGCCGCAGCTCGCCGGCAAGCCTGTAGGCATCCTCGAGGGAGAGGCGCTTTACGTCCTCCGGCCCCTGTATGCCCGAAAGTATATCCATATGCCATGGACTGTAGCACGGAGCCGGCATTCGCACAAGAATACCGAGGAACGCGCTTTACCCTCCGGCCCGTTCGCGGCATACTGCGGGCATGGAACTCTATACCCTGCACCTGCATAAAGCCCTGCGCTACGAGCGCTTAAGCGCGCCCAGCCTGGAGGCCTTCCTGATCCAGGCCGATGAATCGGGCGAGGGAAGCGAGCGCCTGGCCATATGGGAAAGCGCGGAGCTCCTGGCCGAGGGCGACGACGGCCCGAGGCTGCGCGAGCCCTTGGCCGCCCCGCTATGGACGGGCAGCGCCGCGCTTGAGCCGGGGCCGAAGGATCTTGGCTCCGCGAGCGACGAGGAAGGCCCGTCGGGCCTAGGCCCGCATACCAAAGCCTTCGCGCTGGGGAAGGGAAGCTATAGCTTCTGCCAAGCCAGGGCGGCCGGCGTCGCGGAATTACGGGAGACCCTTGAGTGGTTCGCCAGGGAAAGCTGGTGGAGCGGCTGCGGCATACGGGGCAGGCTCTACCTGCGGCTCGTGCGCGAGGACGGGAAGACGGCGGTGCAGGCTTTAGCGAGGAATGCTGAGCTCTAGTTCAAGCCCCGTCAAGCCATTCTCGCCCTGAGGCAGATTGCGAAGGGAGAAGCTGCCCTTAAGCTGCAGCGACAAGGCTTTTATAAGCTGGAAGCCCAAGCCTTCTGAATCTTCGACAGAGAAGCCAGTAGGCAGGCCCGGGCCGTTATCGGCCATGCATAAGCGTATGCGGCCTTCTTCAATCGTAACCCGTACCCGTATCCTGAGTGCCGTCCCCGGCCTCGCCGCGTATTTAAAGGAATTGGTAAGCGCTTCGTTGACCGCGAGTCCCAGGCTCACGGCCCGGCTTGAATCCATGCTGAACTCGTCAAGCTCCAGCTCTATGGAGGCGAGCCCCTCCGCCAAGTCCCCGTCGGCGGCTTGGGGCGTGTAGGCCTGCATCAGGCCCGCGCACAGTTCCTTAAGGTAGGCCTTAAAGTCAATAGAGCCCTGAGTCGTCGACTTAAGCAGGCGCTCGTAAAGCAAGGCCATCGCGTGTACCCTGCTCTGCGATTCCTCGAAGAGCTCCGCGTCCGCCTCGTCGCGCACCTTGGATTTAGCCAGGGACAGGAGGCTGCTCGTCAGGCTCAGGGTATTCTTGATGCGGTGGCCAAGCTCGCTCAGCAGTATGTCTCGTTCCTGTATAGCCGCCTTGAGCGCCTTGTCGGCGACCACGCGTTCGGTAGCGTCGCGCGATACGCCCAAAACCGCTTCCGGTAGGCCCCGCGCGTCGAGCTGCACGGTGGTGGTAATCTCCACCGTTCGCAAAGAGCCGTCCTTATGCCGCTGCTCATACAGGTCCGTTAGCGGCATGAGCTTGCCGCTTGCCAAGTACTGCCCCATGCGCTCTTCCATCTGCGCGCGCGCTTTAGCCGCCGAGGCCGGCGCCAGGGAATCCTCAAGCTTTTCCGCCAAGGCCTCCTGGACGCTGAGCCCGCGCAGGCGGGTTATGGAGGGGCTAATGTAGTCGAAGCGATTGGCCTGGATATTCCAGGTCCAAATAACGTCGCCCACGTTCTCGGCAAGGAAACGGAAACGGGATTCGCTATCATGCAGGCGCTTTTCTATGTCCCAGCGCTTAAGCGCGGCTAGGATAGTAGCCCTCAATACGAGAGGCGCGTCCTCCACGATGCAATAGGCATGGGCGCTGCCCGCGGCTTCCACCACGTCGTTGAACTCCAGGTCCTTTACCGTAATAACGGCGATGAGGGGGCCGGGCGTGCCGGAGGACGAGCGGAATTTTGCCACGCTCTGGCGGTCCAGGCCGCATACCAAAGGCATGCCGGCCGGCCAATCCCCGCCAGCTTCAAACGGAGTAAAACCGGCCGCTTCCATGAGCCTTGCGCAAAGCTCGGGGAAGGGGCCGCTATAGTCGACTGCTATTCTTGATATATTAAACATATTCCTAAGTATGTATCGCAGCTTAGTTGATTTGTAAAGTCAAATAAGTCCAGTTGTCCCAAAATAGCATTAGTTCCCCGAAGCCTGTCGCTAGCGCGAGCGGCTTCGGGGAACTAACAAAGGCTCAAAGCCGGCGAGCGCGTCTATTCCAGGACAGCCCTGATGCGCCGCACGCCGGCGCTGGAACTCTGTTCCTTCTGTATGGTGAACTTACCAAGGCTACCCGTGCGCTCCACGTGGGGGCCGCCGCACACTTCCTTGCTGAAGTCCCCCATGCTGTACACCTTGACCACGGCCTCGTACTTCTCGCCGAACAAAGCCATGGCCCCGGACGACTTGGCCTCTTCAAGGGGCATCATTACCATGCTCACCGGCAAATCGCGGCCTATTTGCTCGTTGACGATATCCTCGACGCGCTTGATCTCTTCCGGGCTCATAGGCGCGGGGTGGCTAAAGTCGAAGCGCAGGCGCTCCGCGGTAATGTTGGAGCCCTTCTGCGCCACGTGCTCGCCGAGCACCATGCGCAGGGCCTTATGCAGGAGGTGCGTGGCGCTATGGTACTTGGTGGCCATTTCCGACTGGTCGGCCATGCCGCCCTTGAAGGTCTGCTCGGCGCCGGCCCGGGACAGCTCCTGATGCTTCTTGAAGGCTTCGTCGAACTCTTCCCGGTTCACCGTCATGCCGTTTTCGGCGGCAAGTTCCAGGGTAAGCTCGATGGGGAAGCCGTAGGTATCGTAGAGCTTAAAGGCAAGGCGGCCGGACATGATCTTCTGCGGGTTCTTAAGGAGATTAGGCAGCATCTTCTCGAACTCGTGCTCGCCCTTTTGCAGGGTCTCAAGGAACTTCGCTTCCTCGCGATCCAGCTCAGCCATGATGCGTTCGCGATTATCCGCCAGTTCGGGGTACGCTCCCGTGAGTAGCCCGATGACGACGGCCGCCGGCTTTCCGAGGAAGCTGGTCTCGATGCCGAGCTTCTTGCCGTGGCGCACTGCGCGGCGGATAAGGCGACGCAACACGTAGCCCGCGCCGACGTTGGACGGGGACACGCCCTTGGGGTCGCCTATGATGAGGGTGGAGGCGCGCACATGGTCGGCTATGATGCGCACGGACGGATCCTTGGAGGGGTCGCTGCCATAGGCGTAACCGGACACGGCCTCTATGGCGGCGATGATAGGCGTGAAAATTTCGGTCTGGTACACGCTCGTCTTGCCGTTGAGCACGGTAACCGTGCGCTCAAGGCCCATGCCGGTGTCCACGTTCTGGGCGGGGAGCTTAAGCAGGGTCTTTTCGTCGACGCGGTTGAACTGCATGAAAACGTTATTCCATATCTCCATCCAGTTGGCGCTGTCCGTGCCCTTATTGGAATTTTCGGAAGGCAGGCCTTCGCCCACCCAGTAGAAAATTTCCGTGTCGGGGCCGCAGGGGCCGACGGGGCCGGCCGCCCACCAGTTGTCGCCGGCGGGGAGGTAGGCTATGCGCCCTGGGGGCACGCCCACGCCCTTCCAGTAGCCGGCGGATTCCTCGTCTCGAGGCGCGTTCTCGTCGCCCATGAACACGGTCACGGACAGCTTTCGAGGATCGAGGCCAAGCCAATCTTTAGAGGTAAGGAATTCCCAGGAATAGGCTATGGATTCCTTCTTGAAGTAGTCGCCGAGCGACCAGTTGCCGAGCATCTCGAAACAGGTTAGGTGGCTCGGGTCGCCCACCTCGTCTATGTCCCCGGTGCGCACGCATTTCTGGTAGTCTACGAGGCGCTTGCCCGCCGGATGCGCCTCGCCCAAAAGATACGGCACGAGGGGATGCATGCCGGCCGTGGTGAAAAGAACGGTGGGATCGTTCTCGGGTATAAGGGACTTGCCCGATATGACGGCATGGTCCTTGGCCTTAAAAAAGTCCAGGTATTTCTGGCGTAATTGGTCAGGAGTTATCATGCCTCGATGATAATGACGGAAGGCCGGGCAGGTCAATGCCGCGGCGCGGCCAAGGAGCTTAATCCTCCTCGGGATAGCGCGCGCGAATCTCCCGTATGCGCGGCAGCACCTGGAAAAAAAGCTCTATGAGCTCAGGATCGAATTTTACCGTCTTAGGATTCGCTATAAAAGCTCCCGGGCGTTCCTTGTTCGCATCGTATTCCCTGCCGCTCAGCTCGCAAAGCGTCTTGAATACCTCGTCCTCGCCCCAGGGCTCCTTGTACACGCGTCGGGATATAAGGGCGTCGAATACGTCCGCTATGGACACGATACGGCCCCAAAGGGGTATCTCCTCGCCCTTGCGCCGCAGGCAGCGCCCCTGGGCGTCCGTGCGTTGGCATTTGCCCGTCTGGGGGTCGATCCAGCCCGGATAGCCGGTGCCGTCCCAATTCTCGTGATGGGTAAGCGCCACGTCTGCCGCTATGGTATCAAAATCGGACAAGAGGTCATCGAAGAGCCGCGCCCCGGCGCTGGTATGAGTCTGCATAATCACGTACTCCTCAGGCGTGAAACTGGCGGGCTTCTTCAAGATAAGGTCGGATATGGCTACCTTGCCCACGTCATGGAGCATGGCCGCGAGCTTGAATATATCCTTTTCCTTATTGATCCGTTTCTGGTCATAGCCCCGCTTGAAGGCCCAGCGTTCATAGAGCTCAAGGGCGTAACTGGCCACGCGGTTGACGTGGGCGTTCGTTTCCTTGGGGTCTCGCATCTCCGCCATGCGTATCATCCGCATGATCATGGAACGCGTCATATAGGCGCGCTGCAGCGCCACGGTGGCTTTCTCGGCTAAATGCGTGACCGCCGCCTCGTCTTCCTTGGTAAATGCGCAGAGCTCGCCCTTGCCGTTAAGGGCATTGATAATCTGAATAACGCCCAGTACCTTGTTGTTCTCCGTCTTTAAAGGCAGCGTAAGCATGGATTTCGACTTATAGCCCGACTGCTTGTCATAGTCCGCGTTATAGCTATATGGGGAGCCCTTGGGCAGGCGGTACACGTTCTTGATATTAAGCAGCTCGCCGGTCATGGCCACGTAGCCCGATATGGTTTTTTCGTTTACCGGGATGGTAAAATGGGGATAGGCCTGCTTTTCCCCCTCAGGCAGCATTTTCTGCTTGGTATCGTTGTGGGCGAATTTTATGGCTATGAAATCGCCTTCTTTGACGTATATGGAACCCGCGTCCGCTTTGGCCAGCTTGCGCGCCTCGAAGAGCACGCGGTCGAGCAGTATATCGTAATCCCGGATTTTATTAAGCTCGGAATCGATCGCGAGGATGCGCTGCGCGCTCAAGAGATCCAATGCCACCGGGAGCCCTCCTGGAGCTAGAGAATGCACGAGGCGAGCGGCAAGGGCCGAGCCTTCATTCTTTATTATCGACAGCCAGAGCAGAAGTATAGGACAAAGATTGGCGCAGAGCAAATTTCCTTGTCGTTACGAGGCTTGTCGCGGCTAAGGCGCCCTTACGAAGGCGGCGCCGGGGGAAGCTCAGGCAGGCGTATGCCAAAGCTCGCCTCTATGATGAGCGATATGAAGGAAATGACGTCCCGCTCGCTTATGGGTATGCCGGTAAGCCGGGACAGCCGTATGGTATCCAGGCTGCCTAAGAAGAAGATGGACAGCGCGGATACGGCCTGCTTGGGAGACAGGGCCACGGACATGCCGCGCTCCTTGGCCAGATCGTTCACCACGGCGCCTATGAGCCTGGCCAGGCTTTCCAGCTTGGCGTTGAGGTCCGTGAAGCGCAGGCCCTCCGACAGGAACAGGGATATGAGCTCGACGTCCTTGAAGAGCCGCGGCAGGAAACCGTATACGACCAAAGACATGCGCAGCGAGGGCGAGGGCTCGGCGGCCAGGGCTTCCTCAAGGGAGCGGTAGAACTCAGCCCAGCCCTCGTCTATGGCGCAGCGTATGATATCGTCCTTGTTTTCGAAATAGGTATAGACGGAGCCCACCGGTATATCGATGCCTTTAACGATATCCTGTACGCTCGTGGCATGGAAGCCGCGCGCCGCGAAGAGCCGTTTTGCCTCGGCGAGGATTATTTTCCGCTTGCCTTCGTCGCGCTCGCGGGCCATGGCTAGCTTCGTACCGGCTGAAACAGGCCCCGCTCGAAGTCCTTGCGCACGTTGTCCCAGGCGTAGGCGCGGCCGTTCATGGCTATGTACACGCCGGGGGGCAAAAGGCGCGCCGCCATGAAGGCCGAGCCGAGGTTGAACAGGGCGTCCGAGCCCGATATCTTGAACGGCACCATGGCTCCGGTAAGCACGATAGTCTTCTTGAGCGCGGCCGGCCCCAGCACCTTGGCGGTCTCGGGCATGCGGTCCGTGCCGTGCGTTATCACGATGCGAGACTCCGGCGACTGGGCGCAGGCGTCCAGGATGTCGGAGCGATGCTCGTCGGTCATGTGGAGGCTGTCTATGAGCTGCACGATCTGGAAAGCCACCGGCGAGGTAATACGCACCTGCTTGACGATCTCGGGCAGATGGGTATCCCTGAAGGTAAGCTCGCCCTTTATTTCATCGTATTGCTTATCGAAGGTGCCGCCCGTTATGATAAGCCGTATCGGATCGTCGTTCATGCTTCGCTCCTGGCTGGTACTGTAGGGCCATAGTATCACTTCATAGCCCTTTTTTGGCAAGATAAGGGCGATACGCCGCGAAGCGCTATTAAGGAGGTTTATTATGATACACGCCATAGGCAAGGATATTCCCCAAGTGGACGGCACGGCCTTCGTTGCATGGAATGCCGAAGTGGCGGGCAAGGTGAGCTTAGGCGAGCATTGCTCGGTATGGTTCGGCGCTACCCTGCGCGGCGACATGGACTCGATAACGGTAGGCAAGGGCTCCAATATACAGGACGGCGCGGTCGTGCATATGGATATAGGCAGTCCCTGCGTTATCGGGCAAAACGTGACCGTGGGGCACAGGGCCATACTGCACGGCTGCACCGTGGGCGACGGCTGCCTCATAGGCATGGGCTCCATAGTCCTGGACGGCGCGGAAATAGGCGCCGAATCGGTGGTGGGCGCGGGCGCCCTGGTAACGCAGGGGAAAAAATTCCCGCCTCGCTCGCTCATCATTGGCAGCCCGGCCCGCGCCGTGCGTAGCCTGGGCGACGAGGACGCGCGGCGCCTGCGCGAAAACGCGGGCCGCTACGTGCAGCTCGCAGCCGAAGCCGACGATTATAGGGTGGTAGAAGCTTGATAGGGGCGGGTCAAGGCGTTATGGTGTAAGCATGCCCCATGACAGCGCGCTCTTCGGGAAGAAGGTATTCTTCCTCAATCCCCACTCGGTGCTCGGCGAGGTCTTGCATCTCCTAGCCGCGGCCGAGTTTGAGGTATATACCACCAACGATCACGGCAAGCTGGCCCGCTACCTTGCCAAAAACCCTGAAAGCCTCGTGTTCGTGAATGTCGACGAAGGGGAGGACGAAGGCAGATGGCGGAGCTGGATAGCCTCCATCAAGGAAGCGATTCCCAACGGCGGCCCCGGCTTCGGCGTGCTTACCATGCAGCCGGACGACGACAAGCGTTCCGCCTATTTATTGACCTTGGGCGTGGAATGCGGCTTTATCACGGTAAAGCAGGGCGCGGCCAAGACGGCCGATATACTCCTGCGCACGCTGGAGGCCAACGAGGCTCGCGGCAGGAGGCGCTTCGTGCGCGCGAACTGCCCTAGCGACGCGGGCGATTTTAACTATTCGAGCCTAAGCGGTACGGTGCGGGGCGGCTTGCGCGATATAAGCGTCGTGGGCATGTCCGCGTTCTTCCCCGAAGGCGACGCGCCCAAGACGGGCACCCGCATCAAGGACCTCCAGCTGAACCTCAAGGGCACGCGCGTAATACTCAACGGCGTCGTGCTCGGCGGCCGCGACGACGCGCAAGGCGACGCCCCGCGCGTGCTCATGTTCGAGCCGGGCAGCCTTGACGACGACAAACGGTCTAAGCTACGCGGCTTCATCCGCAAGGTCCTGCAAAGCGCCATGGAACAGGAACTGGCCCTAGCCTAGCCCCCCGGCCGAAGCCATCCAAAGCCCCCCGGCGGGAACAAGAGCCCGCCAGGCCGGAAGATAAAGATTACTTTCTAAACGGCTTATTGAAGGGCTTATCGCCCTTTGCCGCGTCGCCGCGGCCGCCCTCGCCCTTATACCCGCCTTTATAGCCGCCCTTATAGCCGGCTTTGAACCCGCCCTTGCCAAAGGGAGCCTTTCCTTGCGGGCGCCTGGCCCCGTCGGTTTTCGTACTCTCTATACGGACTAAAGGCGCGCCTCTATGGTTCCTGGCTTCCGCTATGGCCCGCTCCGCCGCCTCGAAGGGTACGGTGGCGAAGGAGAAGCGCTCGAGCACCTCGATTTCGTCGATGAGCCGGTCGGGCAGTCCGGTGAGCTTCTTCACCGTTTCCGCTATGTCCTTAGGCCATACGCCGTCTTTCTTGCCCAGGCCCACGTAGAGCCGCGCCGTGCCCGTCTGATCCACCGATACATCGCGCACGTCGCCGTAGCGCTTGGGGTCAAGGTCGTTCGCGTAGGCGGCGGCGGCAAGG
>JBGSKZ010000448.1:0-4677 GCA_041741035.1 Treponematales bacterium | reverse complement strand
CTCGCGGTTGAAGCGCTCGACGGTATCGGCGCTTACCGCCTGCTTGGAGAAGCCCATGACGGTAGCCCGGTTGTCCTGGCTCTGCAGCACGAAAGGCGCCTGATAGGCTTCCGACATCCTGCCGGAGGCTTTAAGGTCGTAGCTGCCCACGATGCCGTTGACAATAATGGCGTCGAAGCGCCCGGCGAAGAACATCTTGATGAGGGCTTCCGAGTCGGGCGCTTCCGCCTTGGCTATGGAAGGGTTCCCGCTGAAGGCCGGCGGATATACGAAGCCGCGTACCACGCCCACGCTTTTGCCGTGGAGAGCCTCCAGCGCGGACGGCTCGAATCCGCCTGAGCGGAGGGTAAAGATAAGGTAGCCTGATCCTGTGCGGTACGGAGCGCTCCATCTCAGGTAGGCGTCCCGCTCCGCATTGAAGCTGAGCGTGGTGGTAAGCTGTGCCTCGCCGCTCTTGAGCGCGGCGAGCACTCGCGCGAAGGGATACATCCGGATATCCGCCTTAAGCCCCATGCGCCGCAGCGCCTCTATCGCTATCTCCATATCGATGCCCGGGCCAAGTGCGTGCCCCTCGGGTATGACGAAGGGAGGGTAGGCCGCGTTCGCTATCAGTATAGCGCCCCCCTGCGCCTGGGCGGCCGCGTCGAAGGGCGGCGCGAAGGTTACGAGCGCCAAGAACGCCGCTACTAGCAGGCACGGCCTGGCAAAGGCAGTATGCCGATGAGGCTTCGAGATTATTGCGCCGCGGCGATTCTTCATGCCATCCTCCGCGTCCAAGTATACGTTAAAGAAAGCTTTGCGCAAGCGGCTCTCCCAGCGGGAGGCTTGAGACTCCGTAGCAGTATGTCACGCGCCGCGGCTAGGCGAAACACCAGGAAAGAAATATTTCGTGTGTTATTGCATTAATAGGCGTATAATCTCCTCTGTTACGACCGTTAAAAAAAATGGAGGGATTATGAAAGCCCTTGCCCTCGCCTTTGTCTTTGCCATGCTTTGCCTGCCCGCCTCCCTGCACGCCCAGGCGCCGCTGAACTTTGACGTGAATATTTCCCCCAACAGCGCCGGGGCCCTTGAAGGCTCCGCTTCGCTAGAATTCCGCTGGGCGCCTTTCGCCCAGAGCGGGCTCTACTTCAGCGCATCAAGCCTGCTCGAGACCTACGACGAAGCCGGCGGTGAAACTACGGTAATCCGCTCGCAGAAGACCCTGGACGCGGAAATAATCCGCACGCCTTACAGCCTCTTAAGCCTGCCGCTAGGCAACTCAGGCAGCGTATACCTGAGCCCCGTGGTCATGGCCAACGGCGTGGTTCTGGACGAGGATCGCTACGGGCACGGCGGCACAGGTCCTGCCGCGTATGTATATTATTTGACTCAGCGAGTTACCTGGATTAAACCCCTCCTGGGCGTAGACCTGGGGCTGAACTCCGGCTTCCTAAGTATGGATGCCTACTACCGTACGTCCTGGCCGTTTACCTTAAAAGAGAACGCTAGCGGTTCCGTTTTCCATTCCTTAAGCGGAGCGCAGGAACTAAGCGCTTCCGATACGGGCTTTGAGACCCGCCTCGGAGGGCGCGTGGCGCTGAGGCCCGCCGCTGGCTGGAATCTTGGCGTAGACCTTGACTGGACGCGCCATATAGGCGTGGCGGTGGCATTGGGCGGCTACTCATACGTATACGAGATGCGTAGCCTCGACTGCGCCCTTACCCTGGCCTTTCCTCTTGGCACGCTGCGCCCCCTTATAGGCGCTGCCTTTGTGCAGGACGAATTCCTGCCGCTGGACCTCTTTGACGCCGAGCCCTACACCAACCGCCGCGTGCGTTTCATTTTCGGCATGCAGAGCAAGTAGCCTAAGCCCGGCGGCGCTCCTTGCCGCCGGCTATTCGAAAGCCGGCGTCGCCGGCCTTTCGCCTTGAGCGAAGCGCAGGAGCAGCCCGTGCCCTGCGCAGCCTACAACCCGCCCGGCGGGATGGAGTAACCAGCATGAAACAGGTAAAAGTTTTAAAGGGATTATTTGGAGCGGCGGCGATTTTGGTTTTAGTCTTAGTTTCCTGCCAGGGAATTACTGTGGAAACGGAAACCGTGGACCCGCCATCCTTTGATACGCTTGCGGGGCCGTATGCTATAAATCAGACGGTACATATCCAGCATACCGATCCAGCCGTTACAATTT
This sequence comes from Treponematales bacterium, assembly GCA_041741035.1. Taxonomy (GTDB): domain Bacteria; phylum Spirochaetota; class Spirochaetia; order Treponematales; family UBA12059; genus UBA5200. The sequence goes on along the minus strand of JBGSKZ010000448.1, from coordinate 2,507 downwards.
GGTATTCCGTAAATGGGGCGGCATGGAGTAGCGCAACTCCAGGGGTAGCTATTCCTGTAAATTTTGGCGAGAGCACTATAGCCGCGTACGCTAGTAAGGCAGGGCTCCGTCAATCGGCAACAATACAATCCCGATTCGCCGTAGTGTGGGAGTCATTGCCCGCGCTTCCTGTGGCTCAGACGCAGCTTGCATCGGCAGTTCTCGGTGGGAAAATCTATCTATTCGAAGATGATTTTGTACAGATATATGACCCGGTGAATAAGTCTTATGATGATAAAAAAGTAGATTTCAATGGGGATGCAGATTACTTGCAATCTCGAAATGGAATGGCTACGGGTGCTCTTGGATCTATTTTGTATCGATTTGGAGGTTCCGTTGGTACCGTGGCACAATCAACTTCGTGCAAGTATAGCGGTAGCGACTGGACCGCCGCGACTGCATTGCTAGCCAATTTGTCCTTTGGTGCGCTTGTTAACCATGAAAATGCACTTTATCTATTAGGCGGTACTTCAGCTATAGCAAATCCAATTGTAGGAGGCGCTAATAATACTATATACAGCTTTGATGGTACCTCGTGGGTCGATGCTGGAGAAGAGCTTCTAGAAAGACTATGTTTTATTTCTGGAGCAAGTACTGGAGTGTCGGGCAGTATCTATATAGCTGGTGGCATCGCTGAAACGGGTGTGAAGACAACAAAAGTCCATCGATATTTACCATCGAGCAATTTAATCGAAGTCGCGGCGAATTTGCCAGAGGCCACAGATGGAATCGGTATGGCTTCAATGAACAATGTGGCGTATCTATTTGGAGGCGCTAACAGCGCCGAAGTAGCAAAGAACTGGGTTTTTTCGATAACTGAGGGTTCAAGCACTTTGGAAGCGAAGACATCAATGCCGCTAAGTCTTACGGGCGTTTCAGCGATTGCCTATGGAGATTATATCTATCTCTTTGGTGGATATAATGGGGGTTATAGTGCTTCCGCGCTCCGCTATGCGCCGTTATTAGACCACCCATAATCAGGCCCCATGCGGCGATACGCCGCATGGGATTGATTATCAAAGCTTTACAATTAAGTAGTCGATCTTTAAGCTATGGCTTGACCAAGGGGTTACGCTCGAGTCGTAGGGTACGCCATCTTTTGTGCATAAGTAGACTGATAGCGTGTCACTACCATTATAACTAGCGCTATGTACAAAGCATGGTTCCGCCATTACCGCAAGTGACCAGAGGCTAGCTTGAGCCGTCGCGAATGAAGCGGCAGCGCTAAACCCAGTTATGTTAATCTCAACCCAACCGCTTTTAGACGTAAATGAGGTTGCCGTCCCTTTGAAAAAGTGTGCGTGCGTCGCAGTGGCGTATCCTTCAGGAGCGCTACTAACTGGAGTTGTTCCATCCCAGACTCGCGGGGCTTTGGCCGCTAAAACCGTACTATGCGGAGTTGCTTCGCTCGTATGAGAAGCCGGCGCGTACCCGTTCGGCTGCACAGAGCCGGTTGTCCAGTCTTTAGGAGCGAACTTCCCGCTATGAGGATCTGTCTCGCTCGTATGCGCAGCCGGCGCGTAACCGCTTGGCAGTTCCGATGAATCCGTCCAATTTAGAGGCGCATAACGATCATCATTGTGATCATCGTGGCTTGCGTTATGATTTGCCGGTGCATATCCACTTGGCTGTTCCGAAGAAGGCGTCCAGTCCTTCGGCGCATAAAGCCCGTCGTTATGAGTATCATGATCACTGCTAGTTTTGTGATTGTCGAAATCCGCCTGGCTTACGCCACCGCCGGCAGCTGCAATAGTAATTTTAACGCCGCCAGGATGGGCCAGGTCCTTTTCTACGTCGCCTCCTATGACGCGTACGCGGTAAGCCCAGTACGTGCTGCCGTCTTTAAGCTCGAAGAGTACCCGGCCGCAGCGGCGGCGGCAGAAGGGGTACCACTTGCAAATACGGCAGGAGCCGCAGCAGCAAGAGCAGCACAGGAGGCGCTCGAAGAGTTCGATGCGGATGGGGTCTTTGAAGGCGCCGACGAGGATTTCCGGCTTGTCCCCTATCTTGAAGCTAGGGAGGTCGGCGGCATCTATAGAGGCGGCCGCCAGGAAATCCTTGGCCTCGGGGGCGTCCCAGTCGATGTCCTTGAGTATGGCTTTAGCGCCGATCTTGTCCAGGACGGGTAAATGGCCGGGCCTGCTTAATGCGGGTTTCTTGTCATCCTCGGCGGGAAAGGCGGCTGAGAGGAAGCGTAGCGCGGAACCGGGCAGTTCCTCTTTCTTATTGAACAATCCCATGGCGAACCTCCGTACTTTTTCAGAAATGCGGCGCGCTGTCGCGGCCAGCCGCGAAGGCGCCGCGCCCATTATACGTCCGCGAGTAAATGCGGTCAAACGAATAGTAATAATTTGATCGATTGCCGGAGAGTAAAGAAAAATTTGCGGCACTTCAGTCCGTGGCGCGTATAAAAATTTACGGGGGAGGGCCGAGACCCCGCAGCCGCGCCGCACGCCGTGCGTTGCGAG
>JBGSKZ010000447.1:0-1294 GCA_041741035.1 Treponematales bacterium | reverse complement strand
GCTAGGCAGGAGCCGGTATTCCGCTCGTCGCCGAGGCAGGAGGCGCGCTCCCGCGAGGCCAGGGCGTCCTGGAAACGCGCATAGCGGAATTCGGGGCTTACGGCCGTGCGCACGAAGCCATAGGGGAAGGGATAGTCAGGCGCCTTCGCCCCGAGGAATTCCGCGTTCAAGGCATTACTGCCCTCAAGGAAGGATTTGGCATAATCCCACGCGCCTTTGCTCAAGCTCAGGTCATAGCCATGGCCGCGCGCGGCCAGATCCTTTAGGAGCCCGAAGCAGCCTTGAGGAGCTAAGGCCAGGCATTGGCTCAAGCAGTATTCGTCGAAGCCCTCAGGCTGGCGGAACTCGAAACCGCGCGCCTTAAGCTCGGCGGCCATGCGGCCCAGTATGCGCTCATAGGCTTCCCTATCGAGCAGGAGCCTCTCGTAGGCCAGCGGCGTGAAGGGCATGCGCACGAGCTCGCCCGCGGAGAAAAGCATGGAAGGCTTGCTTCCCTGGGCCGCGAGTATGCCCGCTATGGCGTCCAATTCGCCGCGGAACGCGTCCAGGTCATCGTCGTCCTCGAAGCCGGACAGGATATAGAAAAACTTGATCTCCCGAGCCTTGCGCGCCGCCAAGGCGCTTACCGTGGCCATGAGCTCGGAAGCGCTCAGCTCTTTATTGAAATAGTCTCGCGCCCGCTGGGACAGGCCTTCCACCCCGATGGTGTAGGAGCGCTTATCGGCGGCGAATTCCGCGTCTATGAGCCCCGGCGTGCCCGCCAGTATATCCGCCCTCTGGCTCATGAAATTGACGCGGTAGAATACGCGGTTCAGCGCCGAAAGAAGTTTCACCACCTCGGTATGGGTATTGAAATTATAGCTTCCCAGCTCCAGGCTGTCAGCGCCGGTGGCGGCCTTGAGGCGCCTGGCTTCGGCCACGATAGCGGAGAGGGGGCGTTCGCGGTAGGGCTTCCGCTCCCAGCCCTCAAAGCAGAAGGAGCAGAATCCGGGGCAGCCCAGCGTAATCTCCAGGCGAACCGTGGACGCCTCCGATCCCGAGAGTACCGGCGGCGGGCTCTTCGGGAAGGGCGCCTGGTTGCCTTCGCTAGCTTGGCTGCCGGCTTGACTAGCCGCGCTGCCGGCACTAGCGGCGCTGCCGGCATTTGAGGCGCTGCCGGCACTAGCGGCGCTACTGGCATTTGAGGCGTTGCCGGCTGGACTGCCGGAGTTAGCGGGACTGCCGGAACCGCGCGCCTGGATAACGCTGCGCGCGCCAGGGCCGGACATACGCTCGTGGGTGGGCCAAAGGCCCA
>JBGSKZ010000446.1:0-7199 GCA_041741035.1 Treponematales bacterium | reverse complement strand
CAGGGCGGCCCGGATTTTAGGCGCAGCATGGGCGCGGCCATGGAAACGCTCATGGTATCGCGGCCCACCGCCGTGAACCTCCGCTGGGCCGTGGAGCGCATGGGCGCCCTGCTCGACGCCCAAGGCGCATCCGAACCCTCGGAACTCTACCCCCTGCTTAAAGCGGAAGCCGACGCCATATTGAGCGAGGATATCCAAAAGAGCGAGCGCCTCTCAGAGTTCGGCGCCGCCCTCATACCCGACGGGGCCACAATACTTACGCACTGCAATACCGGCTCCCTGGCGGTGCCCGGGCTGGGCACCGCGCTGGGCATGGTAAAGGCGGCCTGGCGCGCGGGCAAGAAGCTGTCCGTGTACGCGGACGAGACGAGGCCGCGCCTGCAGGGAGCCAGGCTCACGGCTTGGGAACTCATGCAGGAAGGCATACCCGTTACCCTGATAGCCGACAGCGTGGCCGCCACCCTTATGCGCGACGGCAAGATAGACCTGGTGGCGGTGGGCGCCGACCGCATAGCGGCCAACGGCGACAGCGCCAACAAGATAGGCACCTTCATGCTTTCGGTCCTCGCCAAGCGCTACCAGGTACCCTTTTACGTGGCGGCGCCGCTATCCACCATCGATTTCTCCTGCCCAAGCGGAGAAGGCATCGTCATAGAGGAGCGCGGCCCCGAGGAATTGACGGAAATAGAGGGCAAAAGGGTGGCGCCTGAGGGCGTGCGGGTCTATAATCCGGCTTTCGACCTAACGCCTGCCGAGCACATTAGCGCCATCGTAAGCGAGCGGGGCCTGCTCTATCCGCCCTTCGGCCGCGCCATAGCCGGGCTGGGCCACTCCGGCGGCAAGGAGTAGAACCATGGACAGCGCCGACATGAAATTCGATACGCGGGCCATACACGCGGGCGGCAAAGGGGTGAATCCCGAGCACGCCCTGAACCCGCCCATTTTCATGACCTCTTCCTTTACCTTCGATAACACCGACAAGGTCGACGCGGTCATGAGCTTTGAAAGCGACGACTACGTGTATACCCGCGGCAACAATCCCACGCTTCGCCTCTTCGAGGAGCGCATGGCCAGCCTCGAAGGAGGCTCGGGCGCGGTGGCCTTCGCTTCGGGCATGGCGGCCATAAGCTCGGTGCTCTTCTCGCTCCTGCGCCCAGGCGACAATGTCATAGCGCACAGGACGCTCTACGGCTCATCCCACGGCGTGCTTACCAAGCTCCTGCCCGGCTACGGCATGGAGTGCCGCATAGCCGACTTGGAAAAGCTAGAGGAGCTGGAGGCCAAGGCGGACGGGCGCACCAGGGTCATATACTTCGAGAGCCCGAGCAACCCCAACCTGAGCATCATCGATATACGGCGCGTATGCGCCTTCGCAAAGGGCCGCGGCATCAAGGTGGTAATAGACAATACCTTCGCCACGCCCTATTTTCAGCGGCCCTTGGAGCTCGGCGCTGACGTGGTCGCGCACAGCGCCACCAAGTACCTCTGCGGACACGGCGACGTGGTGGCGGGCGTGGCCGTCGCCAAAGACCCCGACTACGTGAACAGCCTCAAGTTCGACTACATGTGCGAGTTCGGCGGCGCCCTCTCGCCCTTCAACGCCTGGCTGCTCCTGCGCGGCATGAAGACCCTGGGCCTCCGCATGCGGACCCATGAGGCAAACGCCCTGGCCGCGGCCCGCCACCTTCAGGGGCACCCGAAGGTAAGCGCGGTATACTATCCGGGCCTAAAGGATTTTCCGGGGCACGCGCTGGCGGCAAGCCAGATGAGCGGCTTCGGGGCCATCGTGAGCTTTGAGGTGAAAGGCGGACTCGAAGCCGCCAAACGGGTGGTAAACGGCATGCGGCTCTTCAAGCTGGCGGTAAGCTTAGGCGACTGCGAGACCCTCGTGCAGCTGCCCGCCGCCATGACCCACCGCGGCTACGACCAGGAGCGGCTTAAGGACTTCGGCCTCACCGAGAGCATGATACGAATATCGTTTGGCCTGGAGGATATAGCCGATATACTCAAGGAGCTCGACTTTATCCTGGAGAAAGCCTAAACCCTAAGCCTGCGGAGGCCTGCCTGTGAAAACCCTATTGCGTAACGGCGCCATACTGACCATGGAGGGCCCGAGCCCCGAGCTCATATTCGGAGACCTGGGCATAGAGGGCTCCGCCATAGCCTTCGTCGGCGCCAAGCCGGACTCGTTCAAGCCCGACCGGGTACTGGACGCCTCGGGCTCCATAGTCATGCCCGGCCTCATAGACGCCCACACGCATATAGCCATGAGCCTCATGCGGCACTACGCCGACGACCTGCCCTTCTGGAATTGGCTCTTCGAGCGCATCATACCCATAGAGGGCAAGCTAAGCGACCGTTACGTGTACGACGGCTCCATGCTCAGCCTCGTCGAGATGATACGGAGCGGCATTACCTGCTTCGCCGATATGTATTTCAACATGAGCGCGGTGGCGCAGGCCACCCTCGAATCCGGCCTGCGCGCCAATTTAAGCCGCGGCCTTTCCTACGAGGGCCCGGGCTCCTTGAGCAAGCTGGACGATACCCGCGCCTTCCACGCCGAATGGCAGGGCAGGGGAGAGGGGCGCATACGGGTGGACGTGGGGCCCCACGCCATCTATACCTGCCCGCCCGACTTCCTAAAAAAAGCCGTAGACCTGGCGGGGGAGCTCGACGCGCGCATACATATCCACCTGTCCGAGAGCAGGAAGGAAGTGGCTGACTGCCAGAAGGAGCACGGCAAGAGCCCCATAGCGCTGGTGCGCGAGCTCGGGCTCTTTGCCTGTAAGACCTACGCCGCCCATTGCGTGCACCTGGACGACGAGGACATAGGCATACTTAAAGACCACGATGTGGCGGTGATCAACAACCCCGCAAGCAACTTGAAGCTGGGCAACGGCTTCGCGCCCGTGGGCAAGCTTCTGGCCGCCGGCGTGTGCCTGGGCCTGGGCACCGACGGCTCGGCTTCCAACAACAACCTCAACATGTTCGAAGAAATGAATCTTGCCGCCCTGGTCAACAAGGGCGTAAGCGAGGACCCCACATCAGTGTCCGCCTACACTGCGCTACGGATGGCTACGATAGGAGGCGCCCGCGCCTTGGGCCTGGATGACCTTACCGGCAGCATCAAGGCGGGCAAAAAAGCCGACATCATACTCGTGGACGCCCAGGCGCCGCATTTCTATCCGCGTAACAGCGTAAGCGCCGCCTTAGTGTACGCGGCCCAGGCTTCCGACGTGAAAACGGTGTTCTGCGACGGGGTGCTTCTCATGGATGACAGAAAGCTCGTCAGCCTCGACGAAGACCGCATTTGCGCCAGGGCTCAGGAAAGCGCGGCCGCCATGACCGGCAACGCCCGCTTCCTGCCTTAAGCTCAGGAGAAAGGCCCCCGCATGGATGGCGATAGGAATAGCGATATGGAAGGCCCGGCCGGCATAGCCGCTCGCCTAGCCGAAGCGTCCGCATACCTGCGCGCGCGCATGAAGGGCCAACCCGATACGGCCCTCATGCTGGGCTCGGGCTTGGGGCTTTTGGCCGACGAAGTGGAAGATCCCGTGGCCATAGCCTATGCCGATATCCCCCATTTTCCCCTGTCCACGGCTCCCGGCCACGCGGGCGTACTGACCCTTGGCAGTATGCAGGGCCTGCAGGTCCTGGTCATGGGCGGCCGCTTCCACTATTACGAGGGCTACGGGCAAGCGGACATAGCCTTCGCGCCGCGGGTAATGCGGGCGCTGGGCATACGGAACCTTATACTCACCAACGCCGCCGGCGGGGTTAACGCCTCCTACCAGCCAGGCGATCTCATGCTCATACGCGACCATATCAATATGACCGGGCAGAGCCCCCTGCGCGGCCCCGACGACGAAAGCCTGGGACCCCGCTTCCCCGACCTGAGCCGTCTCTATGACTCCCGGCTCTCGGGGCTTCTGCAGGACGCCGCCCGCGAGCTGGGCTTGGACCTAAAGCGCGGCGTGTACGCGTGGATGTCCGGCCCCTCCTTCGAGACGCCCGCGGAGATACGCATGCTGCGCGCCTTCGGGGCGGACGCGGTGGGCATGTCCACGGTGCCCGAGGCCATAGCCGCCCGGCATTGCGGCCTTCGCGTGGCCGGTATATCCTGCATAAGCAATATGGCGGCCGGCATACTGGACCAGGCCCTCAGCGAGGCCGAGGTATTCGAAGTTACCCGCAGGGTGCGGCATGAGTTTTCCGCCCTCATACGCGGCTTGCTCAAGCGCCTGGCGTCTTAAGCCCTAATTAAGGAGAGCATTGGCATGAACGCGGCTATGGTTAAGGACGAGTATAAGCAACGGGTAGTAGACGGCGGCATGCAGATGGTGGCCGAGAAGCTTACGGTAGGCACCTGGGGCAACGTGAGCGTGCGCGACCCGGAAACCGGGCTCATATACGTAAAGCCCTCGGGCATGAAATACGCCGACATAACGAAGGACGACATCGTCGTATTCAATAAGGACCTGGAAAAGGTGGACGGCCACCGCAAGCCCACCATTGAGTACCAGTTCCACATTGGCATCATGAACGCCAGGGCGGACGTGAACTGCGTCATCCATACGCATCCCGTTTATTCGGCGGTGCTCGGCGCTTTGGGCATGGATCTGCCGGCCATAAGCGAGGACTTCGTGCAGCTGGTTGGCGAGAAGATAGTGAACTGCGAGTACGCCCTCCCAGGCACCCCCGAGCTCGCCCATAATATCGTGGCAGCCCTTGGCGCCCGCAACGCGGTCATGATACCCAATCACGGCACGGTATGCTGCGGCTCGGACTGGGATATGGTCATGAAAGTATGCTTCGTGGTGGAAAAGGCCGCCCAGATATACGTGCTGGCGCGGAGCATAGGGCAGCCCAAGCTCATAAGCGAGTCCGACATACTGGCCATGCAGGATTTCGCCCGCAACCACTACGGTCAGGGCAAATAAGAAGCCGTCAGGCCGGGCAGGCCTTGGCGTTGAGCTCGATCAGGAAGGCCGTGCGCTCGCCCCTGCGGAGGCTCACGCTGCCGCCGAGCTGCTTGGCCATGCTCTCTATCATGCCCAGCCCGAAGCCCGGCGACTTGCCTATATCCACGTGCTCGGGGAGCCCCACGCCATCATCGGCTATCTCTATGCGTATCGTCCCCTCGGATGATTCCGCGCCCAAGTATATGGTGCCGGAGGCCCTGCCCTTGAAGGCGTACTTGAGCGCGTTCGTTATGAGCTCGTTGATGATGATGCCCAAGGGCAGTAGGGCGTCCGCCGGCAGGTCGAAATCGCCGAGCTTTTTCTCCACGCGTATGTCCGCGCCCACGGGCATGTTCTGCAGTATTTCGTCTACCAAGGGCGACAGATAGCTATCGCAGGAGAGCCGGCGGTAGCTGTCGGCGCGGTAAAGCTTATCGTAGAGCACGGCCATGCTAAGGACGCGGTTCTCCGCGTCGCCTATGGCGGCGGCGGCTTCCGGGTTGTCGCTGGCGCTCGCCTGCAGATTCAATATGGCGCGTATGGTGGCCATGTTATTTTTGATGCGGTGATGCACCTCGGCCAGCAGCACCTTCTTCTCGTTCAGGAGGGTTTCGTGCTTGGCGTTGAGCACTTCGATCTGCTTAAGCGGCCGCTGGTCCTCCGCCACGAAGATGAGGCCTTCCAGCTCGCCTATCGTATCGAGCAGGGCGGAAGCATAAGCCATGACCGGAATTACCTTGCCCGAGCCGCTTCGCAAGAAGGCCTCCGCGGAGCCCTGTTGCTCTTCGCCGCTTTGCAGGCGCCGTACGAGCGCGTCAAGCTCCTCACCCATGAACAACTGGCCCATGCCAAGGCTCGAGGTCTCCTCTTCGGTATACCCTCCCAGATCGCGGAAACGCCCGTTGCTTTCCACTACCCTCAGCTCGGCATCGCAAAGCACCAGCATCTCGTTTATGTGCGATATGATCTTCCTTGAGGCGAAGGATATGCTGAGGCCCATGAAACCGTAACGCTTAAGCGCGAACCATATGCCCGCTATCCATATAAGCTGAAGCATAAAGGGCAAGAGGGGCAGGGGCAGCCCGCGGCCCAAAACGAGCGTATTATACGTCCCGCTAAGCACGAAAGACAGGACCATGGCGTGGATAAGGGCCCTCGCCTGCCTCTTCATGCGCTGAAGTCGAGACCGCCTGCGATAAGCCACGAGCAGGATGAGCTCCAGAGCCAGGTAAAGGGAGAAGATAGCCACGTTCAGCAGGGTTATCATAGGCGGCGCCATGAGGCGCGGATACCAGCCGTAAGGCCCCAGCGCGAAATCGCCCATATAGGCCCGCCCGGAAGCCGCGTAGCCTATAAAATAAAGCGATGGAAGGTAGGCCAGGAAGTACACCCAGAGCGGCTGCCTCTTTTTCTTGCAGAGTACGATATGGAAATGCAGGAGCAGCCCCACGTTTAAAAAAGAGAAGGGCAGATGCAGATTATTCCAAAAGAGGCAGGCCTCAAGGCTTAACGCCGAGTATTGGAACATGGAGAAAAAGGCGGCCAGAGTATAGTTGAGGCAGAGTATGAGGAATACGCGGTTTTCCGGCGCCTTGGGGTTGGCCCTATATACGTTGAGCCCGAAGAACAGGTATATGAGCACGCAGAAAAACGATATGACCGAGGCCAGGTACATGCTTAAAGTATACGCGCCGCCCGATAACAAGCAAGGCGCACCTAGTTCCCCGAGACAAGCTTCGGGGGACTAGATATTGATTAACGGCGGATCAGGGCGTACCATATCCGCATGGACGACGAACGCGAATCGGACGAAGCCGCGGACGAGCCCCTGATGGGAGCGCGATTCCTCAAAGAAGGCGAGCGCCGCAGCGTTACCGTGCTCTTCGCCGACATGAAGGGCTTTACCGCCCTGTCGGAGCGGAGCGATCCGGAAGAGATGGACGCCCTCATGACCAGGGTGTTCTCCCGCTTCGAGGCCATAGTGCGCAAGCACGGCGGCTACGTGGAAAAATACATAGGCGACGCTATGGTGGCCGTATTCGGCGTGCCCGAGCTACACGAGGACGACGCGGCGCGCGCCATAGACTCGGGCCTCGAGTTCAACGGCCTCACCAGGCGCGCCGGGCCGGATTTCCCCGCCGGCGTTCAATTCCGCATAGGCGTGCACGCCGGCCTCGTTACCACCGGCAGGCGCGGCAGCTTCGACGTGGTAACCGGCCACACCCTGGCCGTGGGGGG
>JBGSKZ010000445.1:0-12716 GCA_041741035.1 Treponematales bacterium | reverse complement strand
GCAAGGGCGGCCCGGTCGGCTATGAGTCCTTGGTGCCCCTTTCCCGGCGCCACGATGATGGCGTCATAAGCGGCTGCGTCGCGTAAGTCCGCGCAACGAAGCTGTTTGCGCATGGCGAGGGCGGAAGCGCTCCCGCCGGCGTAGCCGCAAGGCGCGGCCGATCCGCCCGGCGACGCAAGGTCTATTTCCCAACCGTAAGCGCGGAGCTGCCCGACTATGCCGCCCGCCTCGTCCTCGATGCTCAGGTTGGCACCCCAGCCCTCGTCCATCAGGATGAGCGCTCTCATGGTATCCTCCTTCGCGCCGGCAGACGCAGTCGCCGGCAGGCTTGCCCATTCGCTTCGCCCATGGCGTAGCCCCTATGCAGGGCCGGTGGGCGCTATGTAGCGGCAGTGTTCGCCCGGAGGGCTCATGAGCCTCCCGCCGTTTTTCTCGATGACGCGGCGGCTGGCGCGGTTGGCCTCGTCGCAGGTGATAAGGGCATCCCGTATGCCGAGGCCTGCGGCGCGGCGCAGGCAGAGGGCTAGCAGGGCCGTGGCGTAGCCTCGGTCCCGGCGGTCTGAGCGTATGCCGTAGCCTATATGGCCGCCCCGTTCGCGGAGGCGGTCATTGAGATAGTAGCGGAGCTTAGCGTAGCCTATGGCCTCGTCGCCGTCGAAAAGCCAGAGGCTAGCCTGGGGGACGAAGCCGCCGGACAGGTCCGGGGCGTCCCGCTGCTTAATAAGCGTATCAATGAACGCGGGATACTCTTCCCACGCGATGCCGTGAGCGGCATTTCCAAAGCCATTCTCCATGGCGCCTATGAGCTGCAGCATGGCATAGACGCGACCATCGGCTTTATCGGCTTCCGAGGCTTCGCGGAGCGCGAGGCCGGGCGTATATTTAGAGTCCATCGCTGTGGTATAGCATAGGCTAAGGCGGCTCTCAAGGCCCTATGCTATACTGAGGGGAGCGCCGCCGCGAGGCTTGGCCGGGTGGAGCCTGCGCTAGAACCGATTTCGCCGCCTAGTTCACGCCCTATATGCTGAGCAGCTTGTGCGGCGCAGGCCGGGCGGCGCAGGCCGGGCGGCGCTTATTATCCGGATAAGGAGCATCGACATGAATATGGGATTCACTCTGGCCGTACTCGGCGTTATCGTGGGCGTAGCCCTGTGGCGGCGCTACGCGGAAAGGCGAGCCGTCAAGCCTCGCGCGGCCGAGGGCGGCGAGAAGGTCTCCGAGGAACTTATGGACCTGAACGATCGCTTCCTCGCGGCCGCGGAGGGTAGGCCATCGGTAGCTCTCGTGAGGAGCTATAATCCCGAGGACGTGATGGTTCTCCGCTCGCTCCTGGACAGCGCCGGCATAGCGAGCTACGTGCGCTTCCAGAACATGAACAGCCTGTATCCTAAGATAGTCATGGGACGCAATAGCGACGTGCTTATCGACGTGTTCGCCGACGAGCTTGCGGAAGCGCGGCTCATAGCCGAGGATTATATCGATAGGCTTAAGGCCGAGGGCCTCATAAACCCGGGCTCGAAGGCTTCGGCGCTGCGGAACGCGGCGGAAATGGCCATAGGCGGCATCATAGCCCCGAGCAGCGATACGCGGCTCCTACCGGAATTGCTGGTGCCCCATAGCTAAAGCCGCTCGGGCGTCGCGCCGGAGCGAGGCTACTTCGTCGTAAAGCGGCCGCTGGCTTCGCGTATCTCCCGGGCCGTGTCGGCGTTCTCCCTGGACAGGTCGGTGAGGCTGTTGGCCGAGGAATCTATTTCCTGTATGCCGAGGGCTATCTCGTCGGCTGCCTGCCTGTTCTCGGCGGCCAGGCGGCGGACCGTATCCACGGTCTTGCCTATGGCCTTGGATCCTGAGCTTAGGGAAACCGACGCGCCGCCCAGGTTCTGCTCGGTGGCGGTGAGTACGTCGAGGGCCTGGCTCGCCTCCCGCCCCTGCGAGGCCGCCTCGCCGAGCTCCTTGGATACGTCCGACAGGGCGCGGGTAAGCTCGTCCACGCCCTCGATGATCTCGCCCATGGCGTCGTTCGTCTTCAGCGTTATCCTCGACGCCTCGTCTATGGCGCCGGCGGTTTCCGCGATGGCCACGCTTATGCCGTGGGCATTCTCGGCGGTGCTCTCCGACAGCTTCCGTATCTCTTCGGCTACCACCGCGAAGCCCCTGCCCGCCTCTCCCGCGTGGGCCGCCTCTATGGCCGCGTTCATAGCCAGGAGCCGGGTCTGCTCCGCTATCGAGTCTATGATGCCCACGAGCTCGAGGGTGCGCTCCGCGCTCTGCTCCATGCTCTTCATGGCTACGCCCGCCCCCTCGGCGCGATCGCGGCCGGCGGCGCTTACGTCCGACATGCGCGCCGCGAGCGCGCCTTGTTCCTGGGCCTTGGCTTCCATGCTCGAAAGCTTGGTTTCCATGGCGCGTATGAGCATGCGGGTCGAGCCCAGGGCCTTCTCGAGTTCGCGCACCGAAGAGAGCACGGTGTCCGACGCGAGGGCCACGGATTCCTGCGCCTGCTCCGCCTCGCCGGCCGAACCGTCGAGGAGCTCGGTCTGCCTGCGCATGGAGGCTATGTTGGCGCTCATCTGCGTAATAGTGGCCGCGGTCTCGGCGGCCTGGCTCGCCAGGCTTTCTGAGGTCTTGGCGCTCTTCTCCGCCGTGCGGCTCACGTCTTCTATGATTTCGTTGAGCTTATCCACGAGGGTGCACAGCGAGCCCTGTATGCCGCCTATCTCGCTCTTGGACGTGACGTCTATGCATACGGCGAGATTGCCGCCAGCCACGATCTCCAGTATGTGCATGACCCCGGTTATTTCCCTGGTGATAGTGCGGGTGATTAGGTAGATGATGATTATGCCCGCGAGCAGGGCGACGAGCGCCACGCCGCCGGATAGCAGGAGGGTGCCCGATACCGTGGCTAGGGCTTCCTTCATGGGCAGATAGGAATAGATGGTCCAGTCCAGCCCGTAGCCGTCCTTGAACGGGCTCGCGCTCACGAAGTAATGCTCTCCGTCCACGTCGAATTCATGGTACCAGGTGCGCGATTGCCCCGCGGCGGAGGCATCCGATGCCGCGCCGGTAACGTCTACTTCCGACCAGTCGCCCGAGGCCGCGCTCGTGGCGTCTTCCGAAACCCAGCCCGCCGCCGCCGCTATGATGTGGTCGTCGCTTTCAAGGGCCGATATGCGGCTTAAGGCGCCGTCCTTTTCGAGGGTAACGGGAGAGCCGCTTGAATGCGCCACGAGCATGCCGTTCTGGTCGACGAGGGCCGCTATGGCGCCTGAGCCCTTAACCGACTGCTCCAAGAGTTCGTTCAGCGAGCCGAGCACGAGGTCTGCGCCGAATACGCCGCGCACGTCGCCGCTTGGCCAAAGAAGGGGCGCGAAGGGGGAAATGACCAGGCCCTTGCTCACCGCGTCCACGTATATGTCCGTCCAGCCGGGCTGGCCCGAATCGGCAGCGCCTCTGTACCAGGGCCGCGTGGTGGCCGCGAAGTCTATGGAATCCACCACTGCGCCCCTGCCGCCATCGGCCAGGAGCTCGTAGAAGTCCATCTTGCCCGCCGTGCCGCCGTCCCGCAGGCCCTGTATCCCGCCGTCGGCGCTTCTGCTCATGTAAAGGGTATGGTCCCGTTCGTCCCCGTAAAAGAAGGTGCCTACTTCGGGGAGAATGCCGGCGAAGCTGTACATGAGCGGGCTCAGGCCGGCGGTATTTTCCATCGAGATGGCGCCGCTGGTGCCTATGGCGCGCAGGCTGTTCAATATGGTGTGGGCGCTGCCCATGAAGGCCTTCATGCGCGCGTCGATCTCGCCCGAGGTCTTCCAGGTAAGCGAAACCGCGAAGGTGCTGGCTACGGATTTGGATGACTGGAAGGAAGCGAAGCTGATCGCCGCTATGCCGAAGATATAGATAGCCACGATGGGGAGCACGAGCATCACCCAGAGCGGCCGGAAGCGTTTTTTGGTTTTAGGGGCCATGCGCTGCTCCTCTGCATCGTTCCAATTTATAGATCGGAGGCGCTTACGAGCGCCGCCTAGTATATTCTATGATATTTCGCGGCCGAGCGCTAGGATAATTACACCCTAATTGCCTAGAGCCAATTAGCATCGTATACTGTCGGAGTTCGTCAATAAGCACACCTAAGGAGCTCCCATGGCCGACCTGTCCGTACACTATCTTGGATTAAAGCTCAAAAACCCTATAGTGGCCGCCTCGAGCGGATTATGCTCCAACGCCGAGGGCGTAAAGCGCGCGTTCGACGCCGGCGTGGGCGCCGTAGTGCTCAAGTCGCTCTTTGAGGAGCAGCTTAAGGCGGAATTATCCTCCATCAGCCAGGATCAGTTCGCGCATCCCGAAGCCGAGGCCTTCTTGGCGGGCATGGGCATGAACGAAGGCGCGGATGAATACTTGAGGCTCATAGCCGCCGCCAAGCAGGGCAAGAGCGGCCCGGTCATCGCGAGCGTAAATTGCGTGGGGAGCGGCCTCTGGGCGGATTTCGCCAAACGCATAGCCTCGGCCGGCGCGGACGCACTTGAGCTCAACGTAGGCTATCTTCCCGATGATCCTTCGGAACCGGGCGACGCGATCGAGGACCGCATAGTCGCGCTGGTGGGCGCGGTGAAAGCCGCCGTCAGCCTGCCCATAGCGGTCAAGATAGGCGCTTCGTACACGAATCCGGGCAACCTCCTGCAGCGCGTGGGCAAGGCGGGCGCAAAGGCGGCCGTGCTCTTCAACCGCTTTTACCGCATGGACGTGGACCTGGACAGCATGAGCCTCTCAGCCGGCCCCATGCGCAGCAGCCCCGAGGCCTACCACGAGAGCCTGCGTTGGATAGCCTTGCTGGAGGGCAGGGCCGGCGTGGAACTCTGCGCATCCGGCGGCGTGTACGACGGCCTCGCCGCGCTGAAGCTCGTGGCCGCCGGCGCGCAGGCCGTGCAGGTATGCTCCGCCGCCTACGCAAAAGGCTACGGCGCCTATACCGCCATCATTGAGGAAATGTCCAACTGGATGGATAGCAGGCGTGTTGCTTCGCTAAGCGAGCTCCGAGGCAGGCTGGCCCGCAGGAATTCCGACAAACCCGAGCTCTATGGCCGCCTGCACTACGTGAAGGCGCTTATCGGTCAGGGCTGAGCGGGAATTCCAGGAATACCCGGTCCATGCGCTCCCCGGCGCGGTAGTGCACGGTTCGGGCGAGGTTGCGGCACATGGTGAGGCCGAGGCCGTGCCAGCGCCGCAAGCTCGGATTATAGCGCGGGCCTGACGGGGGATCCTCGTCCAGGCACGCGGCGAATTCCGCGAAGCGCTTGTGGCTCTGCACGAATATCCCCAGGGTTATGCCGCCCGCGCGCTTGCGCGCTACGGCCCGTATGCCCTGCCTTCCCACCTCGCCATGGTTAAGCAGGTTGTCGACCACCTCGTCGCCCGCGATCAGGAGCGGCATTTTTTCCCGCTCGGACAGAAACTCCAGCGAACGCACGAAGGCCTCGAAGTGCATGACGGCTTCGGGGCTATGGGCGATTTTTATGCGCGCCTTCTGCTGGCCTTTTCGTGAAGCGGGCGTTTCCATGATGAGCGGACTGGCCTTAGGCCGGCAGTTCCTTGAGCGAGCTCAGGGTAGGGAAGCGGTCGGCGAAGCCGGTAGACTCAATGGCGAGCCTCGCGACTTCCGATGGCGCTATGATGTATATGCGCTTGGTCTCCGACTCGGCGTCCTCGATAGCCGCCAGCATGACGCCTATGCCCGCGCTGGTCATCGACGATACGCCGGAAAGGTCTATGGCCAGGTCGGCCTTGCCTACGTACTTCATAACCTTTTCCTGCAGCTCGGTGAAGGTATAGCTGTTTATGGGGCCATGCACGCTGAGTACGGTGAACGCGCCTTTTTGCGTGGCTTCGATGCTTATGCCGGTCATGATTTCTTCTCCTTATGGCCGTGGTAGTTGATGGCCAGTATCGTTATATCGTCTTCGAGTTTGCCGTCCGCGAAGGAGCTTGCGCTCTTTATGACCGCGTCCACGATATCCTGGGCGCTCGCGCCGCGGTTTTCCGTGACGATCTGCACCATTTTCTCCTTGCCGTAACGCTCGCCCCGCACGCTCTCCGCTTCGATGATGCCGTCCGTGCTGATCACCAGGCTGGAGCCCGGCGGCAGCGCCAGTTTCCTGGTCTTCAGGTAGGGTTCCAGATTGCGCACGAAACCGAGCATCTTGCCCTCTCCCTGCACCTCGATGACCGTATCCAGCCCCGGCGAACGGAAGTAAATAACGGGTATGCCGCAGTTGATAAAATAAACGGAGCCCTTGTCGAGGGCGATAAAGCCGAATACCCCCGCGAAGAAGGTGCCGCGCGGCAGCTGCTCCTTGATGAACGCGTTGGTACGCGCTACCAGCTTGATAAAATCCTGTTCCTCGCGCAAGAGGGTCCTGATCATCGACTTGAGGATGACCATGGACATGGAGGCATTCAGCCCCTTGCCGGAAACGTCGCCCACTACGAAGAACCAGCGGTGCTCTGATATGCGTACCGCGTCGTAGAGATCTCCGCCGAGCTGGCGCGTGGAGCGGCATACATAGGCCACGTCTACGCCAGGGTGTTTGATAGGGTCGATCGAGTCCTGCACGGATTTCACTATCTGGTCGGCCAGGCCTACTTCCTTCTCTACCGTAGCCAAGAGCGATTCGCGGGCTACGTGGCGTATGTAGTAAGCCACGACGAAGAGCTTGCCGTACACGGCGCTGAAGCTCTCATAGTCCAAAATATCATAGTCTGCGCCTGAGCGCTTCGGCCCCAAGGCGAACACGCCTACGACGCGGCGGCCCTCGCGCGCCACCACGAGCGCTTCCGCGCCCAGGCCATCGATGAATTCGAGCAGTTGCGCCTTGCTCGCGCTGAAAGCCGGATCGGTTATGACGTCGGTCTTCAATACGACCGGGCGGGGCAGCGAGGCCAGGATTTGAATAATGGGCGCTTCCGCCGGGGCGATAAGCGCCTCGTCGGCTCCGGGATACACCTTGGCCAGGTCGCCTGAGTCGGTTTCGGAAAGCATGATGAACCAGGACGATTTAAATTCGGCCTCTAGGATAGCGGCGAGATTTCCCAGCACGTCGTCGCGGCCTACCGATAGGTCTATGTGCGCTATATCGCTTTCTAGCTGTTCGCGCGCCGCCTCGTCGCGGGCCGAGCCGAAACGGCCGCGCGAGAAATTTTCCGCCCAGCGCCCGAATAGGAGGAAGCCCAGGGTAAGGCTGATAACGACGATGGCGGGTATGCTCAGGCGGAAAAGCAGTACGAGGCCGGAAAGGAAGGCAAGCGGCGCCACGAAGAACAGCAAGAGCGCGGCCCAGGCGCCGAGCGTCTTGGCGAGCGTGGGCACGTGGAAAATACGGGTGGCGGAAAACGAGTAGGATGCCGCCCATACGGCCACGAGGCCGCTTATGCCCGCGATGGGGTAAATAGTGTTAAGGCCGTGGGTCGGCAGATAAATAGCTATGAGATATCCGATGGCCGTGCTGCCGAGCATGCCTCCCGCCATGACGAAGAGCTGCTGGCGGTATACGTGGCTCGCGGTGCGGAAGCCTCGAATTATGAATACTAAGGCCGCTAAAAGCGCCGCTCCCGCGCCTATGCCGGAAAGGAGCAGGTAACGCGGGCCTTCAAAGCGCAGGTATTCGAGCGATACGCGGCGAACCTGAACCAGGTAATCCTCGGTGAAGGCGAAGCGCCACAGAGCCAGCGCCCCCAGGGCCAGGAGTGCCAGGTCCACGAGCACGAGCCTGCGCGGGTAGGGATAGGTCAAAGCCAGGCGGAAGAAGGCGAGATAGCTAGCCGCCGCGAAGAAAGCGGCAAGCCGCAACAGGATCAGGGCGTTTTCGCTATCGTTGGCCGCGAGGCCGTAGCCCGTGGCCAGGCAGAGGGCGTAGCCTACGCTCAGGAGGCCCGCCAGCCGGAAAATCCTGAGATCCGAACCGCGGCCGCGTCGTTTGACCCTGAATATGCCTAGGAGCATGATGAGAGCCGATACGTAGGTGAAGAGGGTCAGTCCCATAAGCGTCCTACCTTGGCTGCGAGTATGGTTATGTCGTCCTTAAGGGCCTTATCGCCTATGTAGCTCTCGCCTAGGGTGGCGAGCCTGTCCACGAGGTCGTCTATTTCTATGTTGTTGGCTTCAGCGAGGAGGCGGGAGAACTCGTTCGATTCTTCCAAAATCGTTCCTTCATCGTTCTCCAGTTCCGTAAGGCCGTCGGTAGATAGTATGAGTATGTCGTCCGTACGCAGTTCCGTTTCGTCCACGGTGATATCGGTGAAGGGCACGAGACCGATTATGCCGTTATTGGATTCCAGGCGCTTGGTAACGGGGCCGCGGACTGTTCGCACGACCAGGAACTGGTCATTCATGGCCGCGTTCACGTAGCGCAGCGTGTTCTTCTTCAAGTCGGCCAGCCCGAGGAACAGGACGATGTACTTGTCCTCGAAGCCCATCTCGCGTATGGCGCTATCGCATTTACGCACGAGCGAGGCTAAGTCCTGCTTGTCGCTGGCCGCGCGTATGGTGTTTATGGCTATGCCCATGATGAGGGCTGCGGCGAGGCCCTTGCCCGATACATCGCCCATGACGAGCAGGGTGCGGTCCGCGTCTATGGGTATCGCATCGTAGAAGTCCCCCGATACGTTGACGAGGGGCCGGAAATAGGCGCTGAGGCTGAGCTTCGGGTGCTCGGGCAGCTTCTGGGGCAGGAAGGTCCGCTGAGTCTCGGCTATGAGCCGCCATTCCTTGGAGAGCGCGGCGATTTGGAAAAGCCGGGCCACGGTCAGCACGCGGTCGAAGAAGATTATGATTTCCGCGTGGAGGATGCGGTAGGCGTCCTGGTCAACGCCGGTACAGGCCCTGGAGAAAACGAAAAAGTAATAGCCGCGGCCGAGTATGAAAAAGCCGCGGGCCGATTGCGTCTTTACGGTGAGCGCATAGTTGTCGTCGAGATAGCCTATGCCGTCCGATAGCTCCCGGTAATTTTTCTTCAGCGCCGGAAGCATGCCCGGATCCGCGGTGAGGCTGGCTGGGCTCGCGTACACAAGGTCCCAGGTATTGCTCTTGATGAGCACGACCGACGCGTCGAGGGCCCTCTCGAGGTCTTCGCGTATGGCGGCGATGAATTCAGGCATGGTAAAGCAGGTTCGTACCCGTTCGGTGAATTGAGAGAGCAGCTTAGTGGAGCCGCGGTTGAAGGCCGCGCGATACAGGGCGTCGTCGGCGCGCCTGAACAGCGATTGCCTGGCCAGGAAGCTGACCATGAAGATAGCGGCGGCTATGAGGCCGCCGCCCAGCAGGCCGTAGCCTTGAGAAGCATATATGGTAAGTACCGAGAAAAATACTGCCGCGAGCAGCCAGCTTACGAGCGAAAACGCGGCTCTCCTACTGCGATAATCCAATGTAGCCACTCCGTTCGGGTCTGCGGATTGTTTGTTCTAGACCCAGCCTTGGTATTCATTTTTGCATGATGGCGGGCCGTCCCTGAAGGTCGGGCTACATACCGCCTTATGGTCGCATGCGATCGTAGCGCTGTCAAGCGCGGCGAAAGGCGCCGGCGGGAGAGCCCGGAGGCGCTATTCCTGCCAGCGCACGAAGAGCTCGACAGGCTTTTCGAGCGTCAAAGCGTCCAGTATGGGCAGGGCGAACGAGGCTACGGGCGCATTCCCCGCGCGTATCGTTACGCCTTCGCTTTCTAGTATCGGCCCCGGAAGCGTTAAGCTAAGGGAAAAACGAGCGTTATCGAGCGCTTCGGCCGCCGATTTGCCCAACAGGGCTAGGAGCATGGAGCGGTACTCTGCCTTGCTTACCGGATTGTCGTAGAGGGCGGGGGGCTGCAGCGCTTCCAGGAGCTCTTCGTCGGCTCCGGGGAATATGGCTAGGAGGGTGGCGGCGTTATCGCGGCTTATACGGAAGCGGACCGATGCCCAGCCGCTGCCTCTGGCATAGGTGATCAAGCCCGTGCCCGCGAGTCCCGGAGAGGCGCTGAACGACTGCATATCGGAGAGCGCGAACGATCCGCGGTAGGCGGCCGGCGCGGCGCTCGGAGCCGCCAGCGGCCGTAATCCCCTCGCCTGCGCGCCTCTGCTTATCGCCGCGGGATCGACCAGGGCTTGCCCGGGCTCAAGCGAGGACAGCGAGCGCAATTTTGCTTCTATAGTCGCGGGTATATCCATGCTCAGGTTCAGGATGGCCGAGCGGTCGTTTCGTATGGCGAGATCTGCGGAAGCGGAACAGGAAGCCAGCGCGAGCAGCGTTAACGATGGCGCAAGGAACCGTACAGACGCCGCTAAGCGCGCTAATAAGCTATTTTCCGTGGTAGTCATGTATGTAGCTCCTAAATTAGTTCCCCGAAGCTTATGGCTGGGGCATAAGCGCCGCAACTGGCAGTGTAAAGCGACTCAAGATACCGCAATGGCTGGCGCCCCCGAACGCTCAGCCATAAGCTTCGGGGAACTAGCTAACGAACAACGCTTGCCGCCCCTATGTTACGGCGTATGCTATCATAGCCTAAAGCGGCCGCGCAACTTTCCCGGCTTATTACTGTCTAAGGCTGGAGTACGCATGCAAGCCGACGCTTCGGCAAAGCCAAGGAGTATGAGCGATGGAACAGACTAAACCCTGGGATTTTTTAAGCGATTATAGGGGCAGGTTATTTAATGGCGAGTGGCCCACCCTGCCGGAGCTCTTCAGGATCAGCGCTTCGCGCCATCCTGAGAGACCCTGCTTCACCGTATACAATCCTGAGCGCACGAGCCTGAGCTATGCGCAGGCGCTTACCGCCATAGAGAAGCTTGCCGCTTACCTGGCCGCCGAGGGCTACCGGCGCGGCGATACCATAGCCTTGACGGGCAAAAACTCGCCTGAGTGGGCGGTGGCCTACCTGGCCATCATGTTCGCCGGGGCTACCGTCGTGCCCATAGACTACCAGCTGAGCAACGCGGAGATAGAGAATATCGTGCGAGCCTCCGACGCCAAAGCCCTCTTCGTGGATGAGGAGAAATTCGACGCCCTGGAGCCGCTCAAGCTGAAAATCAAGGCGCGCTGGTCGCTGTCGAGAAAAAGGCAGCCCTTTGCCTACGATCTGGCGGCCAAGGCCGCGGTACCCGCCATAGAAGCCGCTAAGGGCGACGACCTTGCCGCCCTGCTCTTTACGAGCGGCACGACGGGCATACCCAAAGGCGTCATGCTCACCCATGACAACTTCGTTTCAGATTGCTTCCTTGCCCAGGCCAACCTCGGCTTGTACCCCACGGACGTATTCTATGCTCTTCTGCCCCTCCATCACTCGTATACGATGCTCGCCGTCTTCATAGAGGCCATATCGGTAGGCGCGGAGCTGGTGTTCGGCCAGCGCATGGTCACGAGTTCCATACTTAAGGATCTTAAGGAAGCCAAGGTGACTATGTTCCTCGGCGTTCCCCTGCTCTTCAATAAAGTCCTCGCCGGCATACTCAAGGGCATACGGGCGAAAGGCGCGCTGGTGAACGGCATCATGGCTTTCCTTATGCTGTGCTCCGGACTTATCAAGAAAGTCTTCAAGCTTAATCCGGGCAAGAAGCTGTTCGGTTCCGTGCTCGACAAGGCAAGCTTGCGCAGCATACGCATATGCATATCGGGAGGCGGGCCTTTGGCCCCCAGCGTATTCCGCAAGTATAACCAGTTGGGCATAGACTTCGTGCAGGGCTACGGCCTTACGGAGACGAGCCCTATACTTACCTTGAACCCCACGGAAGCCTATAAAGAAACGAGCGTGGGCAAGCTTATCCCGCGCGTTCAGATGCGCATACTCGATCCGGGCCCGGACGGACGAGGCGAGATTGCGGTAAAAGGCCCCATGGTCATGCGGGGCTACTACAAGAACCCCGAGGCTACGGCCCAGGTATTCACCCCCGACGGCTGGTTCAAGACCGGCGACATAGGGTACGTGGACGGCGACGACTACGTGTACCTTACCGGTCGCGCCAAGAACCTAATCGTTACCGAAGGCGGCAAAAACGTTTATCCCGAAGAGATAGAGAACCGCTTCCAGCTTTTTCCCGAGGTGGAGCAGGTGCTGATACGCGGCTACGTGCTAGACAGGAAGCAGCATTCCGAGGGCATAGAGGCCCTGATCTATCCCAACAAGGAGTGGTTCGAGCAGGCGGCGTCCAAGTCCGGCTCCAGCGTGGAGAACGGCGATATCGAAGGCCGCATCAAGCACGTGGTCGACGAGATCAACGCGGACATGCTGCCCTATCAGCGCATAAGCAAGCTGACTATCCTGGAGGAGCCCTTGGAGATGACCACGACGAAGAAAATCAAGCGCTTCGCGTTGAAGGCATAATTAGTTCCCCGAACCTTATTGCTAACGCAAGCAAGGGGTAGCGAGCGCGCGTATTGGCTCCATGGAGGTAACCACCATGGAGCCACCCTTCTGTCCCAATCCCCGCTGCGCCCACCACAACGATAGCCGGAAAGACTATCGGGACTATTGGCGCAAGTTCGGCTTCCACGACACACTGGTCGTAGGACCCGTCCAGCGCTTCCGCTGCAAGGCCTGCGGCAAGACCTATTCGACGCGAACCTTCTCTAATCAGTACTACACCAAGCGGATTATCGACCTGAAGGAGCTTCATCGGAGCCTCTCTCAGGGCGAATGCATCAGTGCTATCGCGCGCCACCTTGGCTGTACATTGGAGAGCGTCCAGAATAGGATCGATAGGCT
>JBGSKZ010000444.1:0-2337 GCA_041741035.1 Treponematales bacterium | reverse complement strand
CCATTGCGATTGGTGCTCGTTACGCTGCTCGTCGACGAGCCGAACCGACCGCTCCTGTACTTCTGGTGAAAACCTGCTTTGCTTGCCCATGACTGTATCCTCTCAAAGATTGCAGTCTCCGGCAATACCGGGGCGGTTCAGTATGAAATGTGAAAAAGGAATAGATTATTGTATTGATTTAATTGATGACTATATTGAAACTAAATTTTTATGCCGTGAGGTTTTTGGTGAGTCAATAAAAAATAAGCACCCCGTATATGATGTCTTTTATCTAGTTTTAGCTCGAAGATATAACGCGATGTTGATAACAAAAGATAAGAAGATGACTAAAATTGCATTAGAGATGAAATTATCACTAATCGAAAATGGCTAACACGCTTCAAGCTGACTCGCCTATGTCACGAAAAGTGTTGTTTGCTTCTAATACACCCGCCTACATCGGCGCTTTCAATTCATACCCCTTACCCAAAACCCTGAAAAGTTGAGCTGCGTTGCTGCCCGGGCCCGGGGGCGAGTTGCGCATGCGCAGAGCGGCGTTGGCCGGTTTGCCGTTTATCAGGGTCTCGTCGTTAGGATTGACGAGGTTCATGCGCTCTATGACAGGGCCAAGGCGGTAGTGGTAGTGCAGATAAAGGGCGGAGCCATCGGGCTCGGTGGCTATGATGACCCCTACGTGGGTGAATTCATCGTCGGCTTTGCCGTTTCCGTTGGCATCGTAGGTATTGTCCCAGAAGATGATGTCCCCTGGCGCCGGATAGCGCGTGGCGTACAAAAGGCCGTCGTCTAAGAGGGTTTCATGGAGGCGGCGTACCCCGTTGCCGGCGTAGGAGCCGAAACGAAAGGCTAGGTCTATCTTGGCGAAGGCATAGGCGGCGAGCACGACGCCGGTACAGTCGTTGGAGTAGGTTTTTCCATTAACCACCAGCTTGGTCTTGCCTACGAGGCTCGTGCCGCCCTTTACTATGCTTTCCTGCGCCGCGCTTATCTGCTCGGGGCTATAGACTTCAACGGGCGGTAGGTCTATGGCCCGGGCGGGTTCGCTTACGCAGGATAGTAAAAACAAGGGCAGTACGGTACAGAGCGCAAGCGCGAGCCTGGGAAACATTATAGAGTATGCTGGGCTATAAAGCCGAGCGGGTTTTGTTGACAGCATAAGTACAGTATAGCATCGTTCTATACAAGAAACGATGGTTCTAGAAACCTTTCCAAACTTGACCTAGCTTATCAGTTTCTTCCTAGTTGTCCCGGCTTATATGCCGCTCGTAGAGCTCCTCGAAGTAGCGCTTGTGCCGGCTTTCTTCCGCCACGAGGCGCTCGAATACAGCCTTGGCTTCGGGGTTAAGCGAGGCCGCGGCCAGGCTCACGTAGAGTTCGCCCGAGCGCTCTTCTTTCTTGACCGCGGCCACGAGTATGTCCTGGAAGCTCATGCCCGCGGCGGGCTTCTCGTCGGCCGCGAGGGCCTTGGCTATACCTAAGTCTATGGCCAGGGCGGCGGACAGTTCCAGGCCGCCGCGCGTCTTCATGGCGCTGAGCATGGCCACGTGGCCTTCTTCCATGGCCATGAACTCTGTAAGGGTGGAGCGCTGCACGGCGAAGCTGGCTAAGGCCGCCAGCTCACGGTAGAAGTCCACGGCGGCCTTTTCCCTGCCTATGGCGAAATCGAGTGCTTCCGCGAAGCTTGTTGCGTCCATGTCAGACTCCTTTGCCGCTTAAGAGGCGGTCTATGCCGAGGGCGGCCCGGTGGCCGTCCGCTATGGCGGATATGGCGTCCTTGCGATCGTTTACGAGGTCGCCGCCGGCGAATATCGCTGCGCTTTTGGCAGCGGCGCCTTTGGCCGCGCCGATAGAGCCGGGGCTGGCCATGCCCTGCGCGTCCACGAGAGGCTTGAAGCGCTTCATGGGCAGGCCGTCGTCCTCCGCTACGTAGGAGAGGTCGGGGCCCTGGCCTATGGCGGCTATGACGCTGTCGTAGAGCTCTTCGCGGAGCGCGCCGGGTATGGCTTCGGGCACGGGGCGCTTGCCCTCTTCCTTCTGCACCATGCGCGCCTCGTTCCACACGAAGAGGGCGGCCTTGCCCGCCAAGGCGCCAGGGGCGTCCTTCACTTCAACGGGTATGGCCTTCTCTATGAGGCGGGCGCCTTCGGCCTTGGCTTCGCGTATCTCGTCGGCGTCGGCGGGCATGTCCTCTTCGCGGCGTCGGTAGAGTATGTCCACGGCGGCGCCATGGCGCAGGGCGGTACGCGCGGCGTCCATGGCCACGTTGCCCCCTCCTATGACCGCCACGCGCTTACCCAGGCCCAGCTCTTCGCCGCGAGTGGCGGCGGCCAGCACGGCCAC
>JBGSKZ010000443.1:0-1116 GCA_041741035.1 Treponematales bacterium | reverse complement strand
GCCACGTGAGCGGCGCAGAGCTCCTGGATGGAGCTGGGCCGTCCCGCCGCCGTATCGAGGCACCAGAGGGCCTGTATGGCCGCCCCCATGGCCGCAGCCTCTTCGCCCGCGGGAGCGCGCACGGGCAGGCCCATCACGTTGGCCGCTATGGAACGCCACAGCGGGCTCTTGGCGCCGCCGCCTATGATGCGCAGCTCGCGCGCCTTGAAGCCCAAAGCCTTAAAGGCATCCAGGCCTATGCGCATGCCGAAGATGGCGGCTTCCATGGCCGCCCTGGCTATGTTGCCCGCCTTGAAGTTCGCCGAGGAAAGGCCGTTGAGGCTGGCCCTGCCGTTGGGCAAATTGGGTATGCGCTCGCCGTTGAAGAAAGGCAGGACCACGACGCCTTCGGAGCCTATGGGCGCGGCGGCCGCGGCGGCGTTGAACGCGTCGAGGCTTAAGCCCAGGAGGCCGCGGAACTGTTCGCTGGCCACGGTGCAGTTCATGGTGCACAAGAGGGGCAGCCAGCCGCCCGTGGACGAGCAGAAGGCGGCCAGATTGCCTTGGCCGTCCACGACGGGCTTGCCCGAATAGCCGTAGAGCGTACCCGAGGTGCCCAGGCTCATGGTAAGGAAGCCGTCTTCCACGCTGCCCGTGCCTATGGCGCCCATCATGTTGTCGCCGCCGCCGGAGGCCACGAGGGCTCCTTCCGGTATACCGTAGCGGGCGGCGGCCGCCGCGCTCACGCGCCCGGCGGGCTCGTCGGGGCCTATGAGGCGGGGCAGGCATGCGTAGAGGCCGGGGTCTATGAGCCCGCATATTTCGGCGGACCAGGAGCGTTTGCGTATATCGAAGAGGGCGCTGCCCGAGGCGTCGCCGTACTCGGCTACGTACTCGCCGGATAGCAGCCAGTTCACGTAGTCGTGCGGTAGCAGCACGTGGCGCAGCCGGGCAAAGGCCTCGGGCTCGTGCTTTTTAAGCCAGAGTATCTTAGGCGCCGTGTAGCCGGGCAGCATAAGCATGCCGGTTTTCTCAAGGAGGGCCGAGGCGCCTCCGGCGGCGGCGGTAAGCTCGTCGCACTCCGCCGCGGTCGAGGTGTCGCACCAGAGCTTTACCGGCCGCAGGCTGCGCCCCTCG
>JBGSKZ010000442.1:0-4626 GCA_041741035.1 Treponematales bacterium | reverse complement strand
GTCGCCCGCCCAGAGCGGCGCCGTCAGGCATATGCGGCCGTCCGGAGGGTATACCCGCAGGTGGAGGTTCTTTATTCGCTTCCGCAGCAGTTCTATGCTGAGCTCTTCAATCTGTATCGCGCTCGCAGCCAAGCTTCATATCCTTTTAGTCTTTTTTGCCGCCCGGTTAATCCGTCCGCCGCCAGGCGCTCTGACGGTGAGCACTGATGGGGGGAGCGCTGACGCGCCGCGCCGCCCTGCGCTACAATAGCGCCTCGGCGCGGGGCGAGCCAAGCCCGAAGCGCGACAGGAGAGGGCAATGAAGGCATATACGATCGTTTTTTTAGACTTGGACGACACCCTCCTCGATTTCACCGCGGCCGAACGCGAGGCGCTCGCGGGTACCTTCGCGGACTTCGGCCTCGAGCTGAGCCCGGACGCGGCGCGCGTGTATGAAGAGAAGAACAAGGCGCTCTGGAAGGCGCTTGAACGGGGCGAGATAGACCAGGGGAGGCTCAAGGTGGAGCGTTTCAGGCAATGCTTCGATGAGCTTGGCTTGAAGCTTGACGCCGCTGCCGTTAGCGCCGCCTATATCAGGCGGCTGGGACGCTGCGCCATGCCCCTGCCGCAGGCCCAGGCCAGCTGCGCCTACCTGGCCGCCAAGTACCGGCTCGCGCTCATAACCAACGGCATAGCCGAGGTGCAGCATCCGCGCATTCAGGCTTCGCCCTTCGCGTCGCTCATAGAGCTCGTGGTCGTTTCGGAGGAGGCCGGATGCGGCAAGCCCGACCCCGCCATATTCGGATACGCCTGCGAGCGCTTAGGCTTTTTCGATAAGGCGGCCATGATCATGGTAGGCGATTCGCTGGCTTCCGACGTGCAGGGCGCGCGGAATTTCGGTATCGACAGCTGCTGGCTCAATCCTTCGGCCAAGGAAAGGCCGGCCGGAAGCCCCGAGCCCAGCTATGAGCTGCGGAGCCTCGAGGAGCTCAGGGGAATACTCTAGCGAAGAGCGCCTAGTCCGCTGCCGTCGCGCTTGAGGCCGCGTCGGCGTAGCCCGCCTTAACGCCCGCCCAGGCTACCGTGGACAGGGTCAGCCCGAGGGCCAGCAGGGCTATCGTCAGTATGGGTATGAAGGCCGGGCCGCGGGCGCGGCGCACGAGACGGGCCCGTACCACGCAGCTGATGGCCGCAAGCAAGGCGCAGGCGAAGCTCGCCCCTGGCGCGAAAGTGCAAAGCGACGAGTAGCCCAGGATGTTAGGCCACGAGGCGCTAGGATTAGGCACGAGGGTAAGCACGGCGCCAAGGGCGAAGAGCCCGCTAAGGGCAAGGAGCGGCCGGTAGGCCCGGCCATAGGGATGGGCTTTCATGCCGACTCGCGCTTGGCGCCGAGGTAGGGCACGCCGGTCAGCCAGCCATGGAAGCGATGCAGGCCGGTTCCCAGGGCCTGCAGCGGGCATAGCACCGCGCCGTCCATGCCCAACGCGGCGCAACGGGCGAGTATAGCCTCGTCCGCGGATAGCTTTGAGCCGAAGATAACGCGTTTAACGCCCTTGGCCGCAAGCTCGTCGAGCAGGGGGAGATTCCGCGATTTATTGGTTATGACGACCGCTAAGTCCGCGGGCTGCGGCGTTTCCGCCACGCTTGCGTATACCCGCGTGTCATAGCCGCCCGCCTTGGGATTCACCGGATATACCGCCGCGCCGCGCGCTTCGAACGCGCCGCGTATGGCGGCGCAATAGGCGGCGTGCCTCGAAGAATAGCCTACGAAGAGCACCCGGTCGGCGTCGAAGAAGGACGCGCTTACTTTACTAGCCATATGGCCTCCATACCCCCGGACGCTTACGCCGACCGCGGGCCTCAGGATGATCGCGCAGGCAACTACGGCCCCGCGCGCGGAAAATTTAGCGCGGCCCGCGGAGGGCGTCAAGGGGCTCTTTGGTATTTCGCGCTGGCCGCAGCCGAGCGGGCCTTAGTCCGGCCAGAGCCTGGTATAAAATCGAGCGCTTTTGCTCTCCACCCAGGGAGAGCTTGCCTGGGAATATTCGGCGTAATGCGCCGTCTTGCGATGCACGTCGTAAAAGGTGGCCTCGTCGGTATAAGCCTCGCAGAGCGTAAAAGAGCGCGGTTCCCCCGGTTTTTGCAGTATGTCGAAACGGAGGCAGCCCGGTTCGCTCTGCCGCGAATTCTGGCCCTGCCTGAGTATGGCTTCCCGGTATTCGTTCTCATGGCCTTCCTTGATCAGGACATCGACGATCACGACAAACATGGGCACCTCCGGCTGGCCTAATACTACGACGGCTTGCCAGCGCAGGCAAGCGCAAAGATTTTCGTCGCGCTAAGCCAGGCCGACGCCGCGCCGGCTAAAGGCGCATCGAGGCGCCGTATTTACTTTCAAATGGTAAAAAAAGAATGCATACTCCCTTGAGGACAAGGGATATTGTGCCTATGATTACATAGTAGCTTATTTTGTCTGTTGAGCGGGAGGGTTTATGGGTTCATTCCGCATTGGCTTGAGCGCGCTTAAGTCTATTGGTACGCGTATAGCCGTTATTTTCGGCCTATCCACTCTCTTGGTGCTTTCGCTACTGGCTTTCGTTATCGCGCAGCGTTCCTTTGAAAGCGCCGAAAGCCTTTCCGCCGAATACTCGGTGGAGGTGGTAAAGGCGCGCGCGGATCAATTATCGGCCATCATCGATAAGTACCTGCGCTTTACCCAGGATATCGCCATGCGTGACATAATCGCCCGCGGCGATAAGGAAGAGATTACCCGGCTCTTGAAGGCCATGGACGGCCAGATCGAAGAAGAGCTTAAAGGCCTGTTTATAGCCTGGCCTAACGGCGATTTCATACCTATTGTGGGCAATGCGGGCAATATAGGCGCTCGGGAGTACTTTAAGGATATCATGGGCGGCAGGGTCGATACCCGCGTCGCCGATCCGGTCATATCCTTGGCTACGGGCAAGCCCATAGTCGTCATAGCCTCCGCCATAAAGCGGAACGGCCGCAATGACGGGCTCGTGGGCATACAGGTAACCCTTGAAGCCCTGTCCAAGAGCGCCGCGTCGGTCAAGCTGGGCAGGACCGGCGCGGGTTTCGTCGTCGACGGCACCGGACTCATCATAGCGCATCCCAATCCCGAGCTGGTCATGGAACTGAACATGCTAAAAAGCGCGGAGCGCGGCTATGAGGGCCTGGACGAAGCGGGGCAGGCCATGATACGTGGCGATGAGGCTAACCATATTATCAGGAGGCCCGACGGCTCGCTGCAGCACGTGTTCTCTTCGGTAGTCGCGGGCACGCCTAACTGGTCGCTCGGCGTTATCGTGCCGCTTTCGGAGGTGCAGGAAAGCGGCCGCGCCATAGCCTTGCTGGTCGTCGCCTTCAGCCTGGTGGCTATACTGATCATCGTCGTTATTTCCGTGGTCATGGGCAGGTCTATAGCGAAGCCTATTCAAGCCATTTCCGCCGCGTCCGACGGGCTGGCGCGCGGTATGCTGGATCAGAGCCTGCCCGAGAAGTCCCTCGAGCGCGCCGATGAGATAGGCGCGCTGGCGCGGTCCATAGACGCCACCATACGAAAGCTCCGCGACGTGGTCAGCCAAGTGGTAAGCGCCAGCGACTCGGTATCCGATAACGCCACGGAGCTGGCTTCCGCGGCTCACCAGATGTCCACGGGTATCAGCGGCATAGCCGACTCGAGCCAGCAGCTGTCCCAGGGCTCCACCGAGCAGGCGGCCAGCGCGGAGGAGGTATCCGCGAGCGTCGAGCAGATGGGCGCCAATATCAAGCAAAACGCCGATAACGCGGCTCAGACCGAGCGCATAGCCACCAAGGCTTCCGGCGACGCCAAGCAAGGCGCGGTCGCGGTAAGCGAGACGGTGGCGGCCATGCGGCAGATAGCCGAAAAGATCGCGATCATCGAGGAGATAGCCCGATCCACCAATATGCT
The DNA here is from genome assembly GCA_041741035.1 of Treponematales bacterium. Lineage (GTDB taxonomy): Bacteria > Spirochaetota > Spirochaetia > Treponematales > UBA12059 > UBA5200. Next base: position 695 of record JBGSKZ010000442.1, on the reverse strand, counting down.
CTCGCTCAACGCGAGCATAGAGGCGGCGAGGGCCGGCGAGCACGGCAAGGGCTTCGCGGTAGTGGCCAGCGAGGTGGGTAAGCTCGCCGAGCGAAGCAAGACCGCGGCCGGCGAGATTTCCAGCCTTTCCAAGCGCAGCGTGGACGTGGCCGAGCGGGCCGGCGCCATGCTCGAGCGCATGGTGCCCGACATACAGAAAACCGCCGAGCTCGTGCAGGAGATCAGCGTGGCCAGCCGGGAGCAGGACTCTGGCGCTCAGCAGATCAACAAGGCTATAGGCCAGCTCGATTCGGTCATCCAGCAGAATGCGTCCATATCCGAGGAATTCAGCGCGACGAGCGAGGAGATAGCCAGCCAGGCCGCCATGGTGGCGAGTACCACCAATGACCTTGCCGGCCAATCCCGAGCGCTCAAAGCAGCCATAGGCTTCTTCCAGCTGGGCGACGGGGATGGTGCAAAATCGACTTCGCAGGCCCGCGGAGCCCGTCGCTCGCTTGAGCCTTCCCGCCTTGGAGACGCTTCAAGCGCTGCCCCCGACAGCCGAAGCCCCGCCCTCGAGGCGGGCAAGGCCGAGAAGAAGCCTTCCGTAGCCATCGTGCCGCGGGCGCAGAAAAAAACCACGGCGCTCTCCGATGAGGATTTTATGGAATTCTGAGCCCCGCGGCGCGACTCGGCGGCGACAGCTGCCGCGCTTC
>JBGSKZ010000441.1:0-5613 GCA_041741035.1 Treponematales bacterium | reverse complement strand
GCCTCGGACGGGGGGGGCCGCCAGCCCTGCCCGTCCGGCTATCCCCGCAAAGGCGGGCACGGCCATCCTCGTTCGCGGCAGCTCGCGCGAGCGAGGCCTGCCTTTCCTTGGGCAGAATGCCTTGGATACCCTGACGGGCAGTTATGCCCTGAGCCCTGGAGACGGCGCGGAAAGCCAGATCGACCTCTGGTATTGCGCGGAGCCCCTCATTGTCCCGGCCGCGTGGACCCCGCTAAGTTGCCCGGGCCTGCCGGCCGGGTTCGCGCTGAAGGCGGCCCCGCCCGAGCCCGCTCTGTCCGGCGTGCGAGAAGGCCACGCGCTATGGGTTTTAGAGGCGGTATCTTACCGTATATTCATGGGCCTTCCCGTCGGCTTCGCGGACGCCTGCCGCTTTTCCGCCGCCTTTGCGGAGCGCTTCGACTGGTTCCGCCGCTACGCGGCCATGCCGAGCGACCTTTCTTTCCCCGCCATACTTGAGTACGGGCGCTAAGATACTTAAAGCTTTTATTAGTTCCCCGAAGCTTGTTTCTGTGCCTCCGAGGACGCTGGCCCTAGCGGTATAGCCAAGCGGCTTACGCTATGGGAAGCGGCGTTTCGCCCTTAGCAATAAGATTCGGGGAACTATTAAAGCTTTTCTAAGAGCCGTACATAAAACAGCAACGCGCGGCGCACGTTCTCGATCGATACGCGTTCGTTGGCCGCGTGCACGCGCGCTATATCCTCAGGCTTCTGGAAGATAGGGGCCAGCCGGTATAGGCCCTGGGCGAGTTCGGTATAGTGCTTGGTATCGGTGCCCGCCGTAAACATGAAGGGCACGGCCCCCGCTTCCGGGAAGGCCTCCGCGAGGGCGGCTACGATGGCCCTATAGCCTTCGTGCTCCACCGGCGATTCAGGCAGGGGGTCGTTGGCGTGGCCTTGATGGGCTAATACGGCCCGCGCGCCGGCGCGAGAGGCTACGGCGTCGAGTTCCCTCAGCACGCCGGCTACCGTGGAGCCGGGCAGTAGGCGTACGTTCAGCACGGCGCGGGCGCTTTCGGGCAGGACATTTTCCTTCTGCGAGCCCGAGAGCATCGTGGCGGCGCTCGTCGTGCGCAGGAGAGCGTTGGTAGTGGGCGCGGCCGAAAACGCCGCCTTTACCAAAGGCGCGGTAAGGAAGAGGTTGCGGAACAGGAAGCGGTATATAAAGGGGCTGTAGCGCGAGAGGGCCTTGAGCAGGCCCGCGGTCGTGTAGGTGATCCTGGCCCGGAAACGCCGCGCCTCGGTAGCGGTTACCGCCTTGGCCACTACTCCGGCGGCGGTGTGCCGCGGCGGCATGGACGCGTGGCCCCCGGTGCCCTGGGCCTCGAGCGCCACGTCCATATAGCCTTTTTCGCTTATGCCTATGAGGGCGAGGGGCCTGTCCGCGAACGAAAGCAGGCCGTCGGCGACGAAGCCGCCTTCGTCGAGCAGGAAGGACGCGCGTACGCCCCGCTGCTTGAGTTCCGCCGCTATGGCCGCCGCGCCGCGCAGGCCGCCCACTTCCTCGTCGCCGCCGAAGGCGAAGTATACCGTCCGCTCCGGCACGAAGCCCCGGGCAAGCAGCACCTCGGCGGCGCCCATGGCGGAAGCGAGCATTATTTTTATGTCCTGAGCCCCGCGGCCATGCACGAAGCCGTCGACGATCGCGCCGGAAAAGGGCAAATGTTCCCACTGTTCGCTATCGCCCGCCGGCACCACGTCGTAGTGCGCGCAGAGTATGACGGAGGCGCTTTCGCGCTTTCGGCCCGGCCACTCGATGAGCAGAGACCGGTCGCTCGGCTCGCTTACGAGCAGGCGCTCATGGACGAGAGGGTACTGCGCCTTCAATTCGGCCTTGAAGCGCGCGAAGGCTGCTTCGTCCTCTTCTTCGCGCTTGAAGCTCGAAACGGTGGGAATACGTATCAAGGCGGCGAGCCTGTCCTCGGCTCCAGCATAGGGCAGCAGCAGCCCTTTATCCAAGCCCGTAGCGGGAGCGGCCTTTGGGCCGGACAGCGCGCGTAAAACCATAACGGCGAGCAGCGAGGCAAGAGAGATAAGCAAAGCCGAAAGCCAGTACATCCAGGGTCCTCCGTATCGCGCCAGTATCGCGTAATTTTCGCGCTGGCGCAATATAAGCCCAGGCGCTATGCTCTAGGGCCGGAGGATAGTATGCCCCTAAACGACGATGAACGGACGAAAAGCGCCGGCAGGCAGGCGGTTAAATCATTCCTGGCTTCTTTGGCCGTGCTCGCTGCCCTCATGCTGGCCGCCGGCCTAATGGGACGAGCCCTTCCCGCCGGCTCGTACGAGCGCTATGCCTTGCCTGACGGATCGAGCGCTGTTCTCCCGGGCTCTTACGCGCCTACCCTACGGCCCGACTATCCTGCCTGGCGCTGGCTTACGGCCCCCCTTGAGGTGCTCGCCGGAGAGGATGCCGCCATAGCCATCGTTATTATCGCGTTCATCGTCATCGTGGGCGGAGCCTTCGCCCTGCTCAAGGAAGCCGGCGTGCTCGAAGCCAGCGTAGAGGCGCTGGCCGCGCGCTTCGGCGCGCGGCGTAAGATCTTCCTCGCCGCAGTGTGTCTGTTCTTTATGCTCATAGGCAGTTTCATGGGTATCTTCGAGGAGGTCGTACCCCTCGTTCCCCTGGCGGTGAGCCTGGCTTTAAGCTTCGGCTGGGACGTCTTTACCGGCCTGGGCATGAGTGTGCTCGCGGTCGGCTTCGGCTTTTCCGCCGCCATAGCCAACCCTTTCAGCATAGGCACCGCGCAAAAGCTGGCCGGCATACCCGTACTCAGCGGCGCGCCGTTCAGGATAGGCTCCTTCATCCTCATATACGCCCTTTACCTGGCTTTCATGCTTTCCTATGTGAACGCCCTGGAAAAAAAGCGCGGCAAACTCGATCCCTCCGGCCCGTTAAGAGACGAGCCCGACGCGCTAGCCGGGGCGACGAGGCTTGGCGGCAGGGACGAGAAGGCGGCGCGGGGCGTCCGCTTTTTCGCCTGGTCGGGCGCGGCCCTGGCCTTGGCCGTCCTAAGCTCCTCGATAACGGGGATAGGATCGGACTATGTGCTGCCTATCATAGCGCTGGGCTTCCTCGTGATCGGCCTAGGCGCCGGGCTTAGCGCGGGCATAAAGCCGGGCGCCGCAGTAAAATCCTTCGCGCGAGGCGCGGCGGGCGTGGCGCCGGCTGGCATACTCATACTCATGGCCTTGAGCGTAAAGCAGATCGTCGTGGCATCGGGGGTAATGGACACGATACTCCACGGGGCGTCTGAGCTACTGGGAGAGGCATCTGGCTTCGGCGCCGCGGGCATGATGTACGGCGTAACCCTGGGCATGAATTTCTTTATAGGGAGCGCCAGCGCCAAAGCCTTTTTGCTCATGCCGCTCCTGGCGCCCCTCGCTGACCTGGCGGGGCTCTCAAGGCAGATCGCCGTGCAGGCCTTTGCCTTCGGCGACGGCTTTTCCAATATGCTGTACCCCACCAATGCTGTGCTGCTCATATCGCTGGGCCTCGCGGGCATGTCCTGGGGCAACTGGCTGCGCAAGACTTGGAAATTGCAGCTGGCTACCTTAGCCCTTACCCTGGCTCTGCTCATGCTGGCAGTGGCTATAGGCTATCGATGAGGGCCGGAGGCGCCGTAGCGTAAAGCCCGGCGCTTTTGCTATACTCCAGGCCACATGAAAAGAAGCTTCGCACTTACGCTCGCATTGGCCGCGGCCCTGTGCCGCCTGGCGGCCCAGGACGACTGGCTCGGCCGCTGGGAAGGCTCCATGGCCCTCGGCGACGGGGAACTGCCCTTCGCCCTCCGCGTCAGCTCCGCCGGAGCCCTCCTCGACCTGCCCGTCCAGGAACTCTACGGCTATCCCAGCGCGGGCATAGCAGCCGGCGATACCGCGCTGGCGCTTTCCTTCACCTTCGGCGGGGGGCAGCTGAGCATGCGCTTCAGCCGGGCCGCCGGCACCATTAGCGGCGGCTACGTACAGGGAGAAGCCAGCGGGAGGCTCAGCCTCCTGCGTTCTTCGTTCCAGCCTGAGCCTGCCAGCGAACTGGCCCTGCGGGGAGATGACGGCGCCTTCTTGCCCGGCACGCTCGCGCTGCCTTCCGGCTCGTGGGCGGCCAAACCGCCGCTGATCATACTCCACGCGGGCCTAGGCGCCGCCGACCGCGACGGCAACAACTACAACGTGCCTGGACGCAACGACGCGCTCGGACAGCTAGCCGACGCCTTAGCGGCCCTGGGCGTAGCCAGCTACCGCTATGACAAGCGCGGCAGCGGCCAGTCGAGTTGGCTCGTGGCAAGAGAAGAGGAACTGTCGTTCGAGGCTTGGGTACGGGACTTGTCGGCGGCTATAGGGCTATTCGCCTCGGACGGACGCTTTTCCTCGGTATTCGTTTTCGGCATGAACGACGGCGCCGTCGTGGCCGCCGCGGCGGCTAACGCGAGCGCCGCGGTCCGAGGCCTCATAATCGCCTGCGCTTCCGCGGACAGCACGCTCGACGCGTTTAGCCAGGCGGTAGCCAAGGCGCCGGCCGAGCAGCAGGAGGCCGGCTCGCGCATCCTCTCCGAGCTGACGCGCGGCAGGATCGTGGCCGCGGTGCCGGATTTTTACGCCGCGTCATTCCGGCCGAGCTTCCAGCCCTACCTCATCGAGGCCTTCAAATACGATATCAAGGCCGAGCTCGCCCGCTACTCCGGCAAGACGCTCATCATGCAGGGCGATATGGACTTGCAGGTAACGCTGGAGGATTTCATAGCGCTCGCGAACGCCGCGAACGGTGCGGCTACGCATATAGTCCCGCGCATGAATCACGTGCTGAAAGACGTGCCGCAGGATATCGAGGAGAATTTCGCCGCCTTCAGCGATCCTTCCTATCCGGTATCGCAGGCCCTGGCACAGGCGCTCGCCGAGTTCGTCCGTTAAGCCGGGCGGAGCGCGGCGCGGCCGGCCTTGTGCCGGAGGCTTCTTAACCTGAGCGCGCCGCTTAAGGGGCGCGGCCCGTTAGGGCGGCTAACGCGGCTATATCGCCCGCGCTAAGGCGGAGGCCCGCGGCCAGCGCTATGCCCTCCTGCGCGCTCCAGCGTAGGGAAGCGTTCAGCTCGCGCGAGCGTTCGGGCCAAAGCCCGCTTATAAGCGCGTACATGAAGAGCCGGCACAGCGGCGCGTATACCGTCGCCGAGCGCTCGTCCCCGAAGGCGAAGGCGAACTGCGCTTCATAATCCGTATCGCCCCGACTCGCCGTCATGATGACATCGAGGAGCGGTATGGCGTCGGCGTCGAAGGGCAGGCTCGCAGCCAGCGTTTCGAGAGGCGCGGGCAGGTAGAGGGCTATATCGTCCGCCCAGGCCGAAAGCCAGCGCTCCGGTATGGGGTTCGGGCCGGGATTCCGTATGGCGGCGCTCATGCCGTCCAGGGCCCGCGTACCCAGGAGCAGCGTTGAGCCTCCGGCGAAGCCCAGGCGCAATTCGCCTTCCTTCTGCCGCCATACCTTGCCTTCCCTGGTCCAAGCCTTATCAGAGTTAAGCTTGAGAGCGGCCGCGCCAGAAGGATAGCGGCCGCTGGCTACCGCCAAAAGCGCAGGGACGGCCCCCAACAGACGATGAAGTCAAC
>JBGSKZ010000440.1:0-3137 GCA_041741035.1 Treponematales bacterium | reverse complement strand
CCTTCAGGTCGATAATCCGCTTGGTGTAGTACTGATTAGAGAAGGTTCGCGTCGAATAGGTCTTGCCGCAGGCCTTGCAGCGGAAGCGCTGGACGGGTCCCACGACCAGGGTGTCGTGGAAGCCGAACTTGCGCCAATAGTCCCGATACTCTTGAGGGCTATCGTTGTGGTGGGCGCAGCGGGGATTGGGACAGAAGGGTGGCTCCATGGTAGTTACCTCCATGGAGCCAATACGCGCGTTAGCTACTCCTTGCTTGCGTTAGCAATAAGGTTCGGGGAACTAACTAACCCTTTATGATACGACCAAAACCGGAGATCTTCTGCTTAATAGCCGGCTGCCCATAATAAGTGATCGAACCGAGGCCGCTAATCGATGCATCCAGGCTTTTTGTAACCGAGAGCTCCGCGCTGCCCGTACCGGATATGCTGACGCGAGCCGAAAGCGCGTCAAGTTGCCGCGCGGATACCGAGCCAACGCCGCTAACGGTAACGCTTAAGTCATCTGCCCTGCCCATAAGGCTTATGGAACCGGTGCCGCTTAAGCTCAATTTTGCCTTGTCCACGTTAAGACGGGCAGACACAGAGCCTGAGCCGCTGATATCCGCATCGAAAGAACGGCCTTTAAAACCGTCTCCAACGCGTATAGATCCGGCTCCAGACATGCTCACGGAGTTTAATGCTGGCATCACGATACGTATCTTAAGCTTGGTGAGGCCTTGAACCGAACTGCCCTGCTTAAACCCCAATTGCAGTATGCCGCCCCGAACCGTAGTCTCGAAGAGGTCCTGCAAATTGGAATCGAGCGTAACGATAAGCTCGTAGCTCCGGCCGAATTCGATGCTTATGTCTTCGACCGAACTCGCCGACACGCCGGCAAAGCCCTGAACGTCGCGTACGCTGTCCACAAGTACGCCGTTGCCCCGAACGCTAAGCGCCGTGGCGCTAGCCACGGCAAAAGAGGCTACGGCTACTATTGCCAAGGTGTTTCTCATAATGCTCCTTCCCGCGCTTTCGCCGCGGATCGCATAGCCCGCCCGCATGCGCGCGGCGGCTTGAGCGATTGAATATATTATGATTGAATATATAGCCCATAATACGTACAGGCAAGATAAAATTTTCCGCATAAAGCGCGAATCCTGAAGACATGCGGTCACTCTAGAATTTACGCTATTTTCCTAGTATGCTTGATCGTGCCGGTTACATCCCAGTCGTTCCTGCGCCCGGGATTTTTAGGAGGCTATGCGCCGTGAAATCTACCCGACGACAAGCGCTCGCTCTCTTCCTATGCCTTCTCGCCCTAGCTTCCTGCTCCGCGCCGCTACGGAGCAAGGTACTGCACGTCAATTCCTTGCGCGGGCAGATATGGCCTTCCAAATCGGGCGATACATTGTTAGGCGGTTTTTCGCTACTCTCGTCGGCTATTAAGGACGAAAAGAATAACGATCCAGGCGCCCGACATTACGTCGTAGCCGTGTTCAACGCGATTCACGGCACGGCGGAGGCGCATTTTACCGAGGGGCGGGCGGTCGTGGACCTCATGAACGCCACGGGCTTCGATGCCCTCGTGCTCGGGCCGCGGGACTTCTACTTCGGCCTAGAAGCCCTCGAACGGCTCGCCGGCGTAGCTGCTTTCCCCTTCCTTGCGGCTAATATCTATTATGCGGATGGTTCAAGGCCTCCCTTTATAAAACCTTTCCTGTACGATCCGAAGACTAAGCTCGGCCTGATAGGGCTCGCTCCGCGACAAGTGCTCAGCCAAAACCTGGCCCAGAACGTCCGTGGCCTTGCCATGAACGATGAGCTTACGGTCGTACAGGAAGCACTAAACGAGCTCAAGGCGCTCGGCGCCAAGAGCGTCGGGCTCTTCGCTGGAGGCATAGTATGGGGAGGGCCGGAAGACTCCGGAGACAGCGCGCTCGCCGCGGTCCTGCTCGATATCGATGGAATAGATCAATATTGGTTCGGTAGCCCCTCCCCCTCCACGCCTGACGGGCTTACCATACTGGAAAACGCCAAGGGGCCGCGCGTAGTGATGGTGCAATCGGGTACGCGTTTCACCAACGGCCACATGATAGCCCGAACCAGCTTTGCCGCATCGCCCGAGAGCGTCGAATTCCAATCTATACCCGTTAGCGCAGAGCGCTACCAGCCGGACGAGGCTCTCTCATCCCTGCTCTACACTATCGAGCAGACGATAGCGGGAGCCATGAACAGCCCGGTATCCGCGTCGCTCTCGGATTTTAGCCTGGATTTTGAACAGGAATGCTCTATGGGCAATCTTGTGTGCGACATATTCAGGGACTATACCGATAGCGACGTGTTCTTCCTCAATTCGGGCAAAATACGCGCCGCGCTGTCGCAAGGCTCCATTAGCCGTAAGGACGTGTATGATATACTCCCCTTCGGCGGCAATCTCGTAAGCGCCACGATGACAGGCGAGCAAATAGTGGCTCTATTGAATAAAAGCCTCGGCTTCGTGGGAAATCCGAAGGCAGGCAGAGGCTTCCTGCAGGTTTCCGGCATATCGTTTGCCTGGGATCCCGGCCTGAAGGCAGGAAACCAGGTGCTTAGGTCGAGCGTGCGTATAGGAAATGAAGCGTTGGATCCGGCCCGCGGCTACCGGGTTGCCACGGAGGCGTATATATTCGGCGGCGGAGACGGCTACGGTCTTTTCTCCGAGCAGGGGATACGCATGGAACGTTTCTACGATAGTTCCATACTCACTATCTTGGAGGATGCGCTGCGCTCGGCCAAGGAAATCAAGGCTCCCGAACTGGGCAGGATAAGCAGGCGCTGATCCTATGCGTAGTTCACGCGTAAGTTATAAAATATTCCTCACCTTCATCATCATTATCGCGTTGCCCATCCTGGGTCTCTCCATCGTGCTCTCCCGCATAGCGAGCGGCGTCGATCAGGCGACGCAGGAAGACCGCTTCGCCTACGCTGAAAGCTATCTGCAGGGCTCAATTCTCGATTCGCTGCGATTCGCTGAGAGTAGGCTCAGGCAGGCGACGCAGGACGCTCGTTTCTCAAGGCTCTTGCCCGCTTTCCTGTCCGGCGACGATATCACGCGGGAAATGCTTTCTCTCATGGGCGAGTACGGGCTAGAAGGATTCGCGCTCTCTTCGGGAGACGGC
>JBGSKZ010000439.1:0-12499 GCA_041741035.1 Treponematales bacterium | reverse complement strand
GCACCGGTTTAGAGCGCAGGACTGGCTCGGGGCAGGGGCCGGCGCTGAAGCCCGTCGGCCTCGTTTCCGGTCGCGAGGAGAGGATGGCCTTGACCTGCATGGCCGCGGCGGCCGCGAGCGTTCTTGCCGTCCTGGCCCAGGCCGGCGCCTCCTCGCCCTCGCCGGGCGGGCCGGGCAATTCCCAATAGGCGCTTAAGGGGCCGCAGGCCGTGTCGGCCTTCCAAAAGAACCAGGGACTCTCGGGCTTGGCCGCGAAGGCTTCTATGCCTGCCGCCAGGCGCAAGGCCCTGGCACTGACCGGCACGTCGCCGACCTGGAAGGCGAGGGGAAACAGGTAGCTTACGGATAAGGCATCGAGGGGCTTCTCTATATCGAGCGCTTCGGGAGGCGCCGCCTTTTCGGGCGCAGCTTCCGCCTTTGCGGATGAATCGCTATCGCGCTTGGCCTTTCGTCCCCCGAAAAGCTTAAAACCCATGGCATGCCCTTTCGCCGATTGCCTGATCGGCCTTGACGTATATGATACGATAAGGGGAGGATAGAAGCTAGAAGAGGAATCTAGAAGATAGAATCTAGAAGCTAGAAGTCGGAAGCCAGAAGTCGGAAGTCGGAAGTCGGAGTACTTGACATTGATTATCGATTGAAAAAACTCCTGACTCCTGACTCCTGACTCCTGACTCCTGACTCCTGACTCCTGACTCCTGACTCCTGACTCCTGACTAAGGGGATCAGGAAGCTAGAAGTCAGAAACAGGGAGACAGTTATGGCAAAATTTCTTATAGGCTACTGGACTAAGACCGGCACGAGCGAAGAGTACGCTGGCGTGCTTGCGCGCGCGCTAAGCGAGCTGGGGCACAGGGCTGAGCCCAAGCCCCTTGCCCAGCTTGGATCCTTCGATGGTTACGACGCGATCGTGCTTGGCGGCCCCATAAACGGCATGCGCCCGGCGGCTGAGCTGAGCGCTTTCATCGCGGCTAACGCGGCCGCCCTCACCGGCAAGCCTACGGCGCTCTTTACCGTCTCCTATATGCATGGGCAAGCCTCCAAGCGCTGGAACGCCGCCATAGAGAAGGGCAGCGCAGCGGCCGCCGCCGCCATAGGCGCGAAAGCTTCCGTTATCCTGCCAGGCAGGATAGCGGCTCAACTGCCCGGCCTTATGCACTTTATATTCGGCGTGCCGAAAGGCCTGACTTTGAACCGTTTCGACGCCGAAGCCATGAAGGCATGGGCGGGCCGGGTAGCCGCTTTGCCCTCCTAATATTTAGGGCGGCGCGGCGCGATCAGCCCCGTTTCCCGTACTGCGCCGCGAGTATGCCGAAGATGGCTTGGAGGGTCTGCCCCTCGTCGCCGCCCCTCATTCTGGACATGGCCCCAATGATGCCCTCGTTCCGGAGGAGCGAAAGGCCGTGCACCTGCGCCCATATAGCCATGGCGAGGGCTTCAGCGCTTTGCCTCGGGTCTAGGCTGCCCTCCGCCTGGCACTCGCGGACGGTCGCCTCAAGGGGGCTGAAGGAATCGTAATCAGAGGAGCCCACTACGGATGGCGGGTGGGCCAAGGCGAAAGCCGCGCTCATGCCCAGCGCCGAGAACATGATGGACAGGTGCTCCGGGTTTTCCCTCGCGAAGTCAAGGTAGGCCCCGCCGAGGGCGATCAGCCGTTCGGCGGCGCTTCCCGGTACCCCTTGGCGCGCCGAGTTAAGGGCCGAGGCGAGGCGGCGGTGGCCCTCCAGCATGAGTTCGGCGAGGAGCGCATCCTTACCCGCGAAGTGGCGGTACGGCGCGGTATGGCTGACCCCGGCGCGAGATGCCAGCTCGCGAAGGGAAAAGCCCTTGATTCCCTTCTCCCGAAGGAGGAGAAGGGCGGTATCGAGGAGCTCCTGCTTAAGATCCTGGCGATGGTAGGCTTTTTCCCCCCGGCCGATTGTTTTCATGGCCACATTTTCGCCTATAGATGTTGACATTGTCAACATCTGGTGCTACCTTCATGTTGCCACTGTAAACATCGGGAACGCCATAAAGGATTCCCGGACAGGTGGCGGGAGGTATGTATGTATTGCCTGATTATCGACGGGAACCCCGCCCTTGACGGCACGGGGGAGGGCTTCGACCGCTACCTAGGCGGCTTCGCTTCGGGACTTCAGTCCAAAGGGCACAGGGTCGGGCGTTTCGTCCTGCGAGAGCTCGACCTTGCCTTCTGCACGGGCTGTTGGGCCTGTTGGTGGAAGACTCCCGGGCTTTGCGCCTTCAAGGACGATATCGTGGCGCTTCACCGCGAGATGACGAAAGCCGACCTCATCGTCTGGGCGAGCCCGCTTATCCTGGGCAACGTGAGCGCGCTATTAAAAACAGCCCAGGATCGCTTCGTTCCCATGGTCCATCCCTACATATCCATACAGGACGGGGAATGCCATCACCGGCCCCGCTATGCCCGCGAGCCTGATATTGGCCTTATCGTGGGCCCGGGCCCGGACGACGGAGAACTCGACCTAGCCTTAGCCCGCGGCTTCTTCGAGCGCTTCGCGAAGAACGCCCACGGCAAATTCCGCCTCTTCGCCACGCCGAACACGCCTCTGGCCGAGGCGGTAGAGGCGGCGCTATCGGGACCCGAATTGCCCGCGGGGGCGGATCTGCCCTCATGGGTAGCCGATCCCGCCCCGCGCCTTGCCGTTGCGGGCGACGACGCCGATACCGTGCCGCGCCGGCTCTTCGTAAACGGCTCTCCCCGCGGCAAGGCCTCCAACTCGGCCTTGCTCCTATCCTGGATAGCCAAGGGCATGGCCGCGGCCGGCATAGCGGACGCCGCGTCCATACCCGTCGTGGACCTGGCGCGAAAAGACGGGCTCGGCGCCCAGCTAGAGGCGTTCCGCGGCGCAGACGAAGTAATCATCGCCTTACCCCTCTATACCGACTCCGTGCCGGCTATCGTGAAGCGCTTCCTCGAAGCGCTTGCTGCCTCCGAGCCCGCGGACATGCGGGGCAAACGGGTAGCCTTCATCATCCAGTCTGGCTTCCCCGAGCCTGTCCACTCGGAAACGGCCGCGGCCTATCTGGCGCGCGCGGCGGCTCGGCTCGGCCTTACGCATGCCGGAACCCTGGTCCGGGGCGGGATCGAAGGCATACGCATACAGCCGGAAAGCATGACGAAAAAAACGCGCGAGGCTTTTGAACGCGCCGGCCGCGAATTCGCCGCCTCCGGTACCTTCCCTCCGGAGCTAGCGCGGGATATAGCGGGCAAGCGCCTGCTTAGCCCTTTCGGGCGGACGGCCTTTAAGGCTCTCTCCCTCACGGGCCTTACCAACTTCTATTGGGATATGATGCTCAAGCGGTATGGAGCCTTCGATAAGCGCTTCGACGCGCCGTATGGCGAGGCTTTCGGAGGAAAGCGGCATGGACTTGAAGGCGCAGCGGCCGGCAACGGCGCTTAGCGTACGCGGTTTACCGTAAGGATACCGCGGAGGCCGAATGGCGCGGGCATCGGGTAAAGCCGCGCTTAATCGATTTTTCGCTTGACGTTCAATTAATTTGAACGTTACAATCTTCTCCATCGACCCGCAATAGCCGATCCGGGACAGGCCGTCGCCCCCGCGCCGACGCGTCCCGGTATGGAATCGAATAAGGGAGAAGCCATGCGAAACGATCTGCGAAGGCTCCTGGATGCCGCAGCCGCGGCAGTCCCGGACGCCGAATGGCTCGGGCTCCGGCATAGGAAATCCGAGGAAACGTATTTTGAGGCTCGGGACGGCGCGTTGGAACAGGCCGTCTCAGCCCGCGACGAAGGGCTTATGGTAGAAGCCTACCACGACGGGTTCTTCGGCTACGCTGGCACCCAGGACCTTTCGCCCGGGGGCGTCGCGCGCGCCGCGGATCTCGCCTTCATGTCGGCTAAGGCCGCGGCCGGCAGGGGCGTGCACCGCTTCGGGCTTTCCGTCCGGCCCGCTACCGTTATCAAATGGGTAACGCCCCGCCTCCGCCGTTCCGGCATGGCCGCGGACGCCGCGTTTAGCTATCTTTTCGCTGCCTGCGCCGCGCTTAAGGCCGGCGATTCCATTATCCAGAGCTCCGCCATAATCGAGCGCGGCAGGTATGACTACGAGATCGTATCCACCAATGGCGCGGATATAGAACAGACTATCTACTTCATCGGCACGGGACTGCAGGCCATAGCCCGGGACGGCGCTATCGTGCAAAAGCGCAGCGCTTTCGGCCCCCGCGGGCTGACGCGGCAGGGCGGTTGGGAGCTCCTGGACGTACCGGGCCTCCTTGAGAAAGCCCGGCGCGTGGGAAACGAGGCTCTCGAGTTGCTATCGGCCGAGAATTGCCCCAGCGATCGACGCACGCTCGTGCTGGCGCCGGATCAGATGATGCTGCAGATACACGAAAGCGTAGGGCACCCCCTGGAAATGGACCGTATACTCGGCGACGAGCGCAATTACGCCGGTTCCAGCTTCGTTAAGCTGTCGGATCTAGGGTCGTTCCGTTACGGCTCGGAGCTCATGAATATCAGCTTCGACCCCACGCTACAGGGCGAACTGGCCTCGTACGGCGCCGACGAGATAGGCAACCTGGCGCGCAAGGAATTTATCGTCAAGGACGGCGTGCTCGTCCGCGCGCTCGGCAGCCTCGAAAGCCAGGCGCGCACGGGAGCGCCCGGCGTGGCCAACCAGCGCGCCACCAACTGGAATCGGCCCCCCATAGATCGCATGGCCAATCTCAACCTCGAGCCGGGCTCGACCTCTTTCGATGAGCTGATAGGCGGCATCGAGAAAGGCGTGTTCATGCGCTCAAACCGTTCGTGGTCCATAGACGATTACCGCAACAAGTTCCAGTTCGGCTGCGAGTACGGTACCCTCATAGAAAATGGTAAGCTTAGCCGTACCGTACGGGATCCCAACTATCGCGGCGTGTCGTCCACGTTCTGGCGCAACTTGTCCGCGGTGGGCGACGCCGACACGTTCGAGTACTTCGGCACGCCGAACTGCGGCAAGGGCGAGCCGAACCAAGTGATGTTCGTCGGCCACGCGAGCCCCGTATGCGCGTTCGCCGACGTCGAGGTATTCGGAGGCGCCAAATGAGCACCGTATCCATGTTTAAGTCGCGTTTCGACGCCGCCATCGCCCTCGTGCTCGGAGAGCTCGCGGCCGACGAGAAAGCGTCCATAACGTATTCGGCCGAGCGCTCGGCCTTCATGCGCTTCAATGGCGCCAAGGTCAGGCAGTCCGGCACCGTAGAGCAGTCCTACCTTGGCATCAAGCTCTTCAAAGGCGCAAAAACCTTTAGCTTTGCCCGGCTCGGCCTATCGGGAGAGCCCGACGAGGACGCCGACCGCATTGCCTCCGCCCTGAGCGAGGCCCGCGTCGCCATGGGGCTCCTGCCCGACGATCCCTACCAGGTCCTTCCAGAAGCTTCGGCAAAATCCGACGCCCGCTACGAAGGCAGGCTAGTTCCCGAGACGGACATTCCCGCCCGCGTGCTGGGTCCCGCTGCCGACCTCGATTTCACGGGGGTATATTCCCAAGGCTCCATTTGCAGGGGCGCGGCTAATACCGCAGGCGCGCGGCACTGGTTCAGCACCGAGACCTTCCTCGTCGACTATTCGGCCTGGCTGCCCAATGGGCGCGCCGTAAAATCGTCCTATGCCGGGCGTGAATGGAGCGACGCCGAATACGCGGCGCGGCTGGCGTCCACCCGCATGGCCCTTGGCAATCTCCACAAGCCCGAGGTGGTCCTCGAGCCCGGCCCGTACCGGGCTTTCGTCGCCGCGGACGCGCTCGCCGAGGTTTCCGTGTTTTATAGCTGGGACGGTTTCGGGGAGCGCGGCATTAGGCAGGGCGAGAGCGCCTACCTGGCCCTGCGCGAGGGCCGCGAGAGCTTTTCGCCAGCTTTCTCGCTAGCGCAGGACTTCAGCATCGGGGTGGAACCAGCCTTCAACGAGGACGGCGAGCTTGCTCCGGAACGCTTGGCCATAATCGAGGGCGGCAAGCTCGCGAATACGGTCGTGTCGTCCCGCACCGCCAAGCAGTACGGCATCGAGGCCAATGGCGCCGACGGAGGCGAGTCCGTGCGCTCGCCTTCGGTCATGGCGGGCTCGCTGCCCGAGGCCGATGCCCTTACGGCCCTGGGTACCGGCGTGTACGTGTCCAACTTCCATTATCTCAACTGGAGCGACACCGCCAGCGCGCGCGTGACGGGCATGACCCGCTTCTCCTGCCTCTGGGTAAAGGACGGCAAGGTCGTGGGCCCGATAAAGGATATGCGCTGGGACGAGTCGCTCTATGCGATGCTCGGTTCCAAACTCGAGGCCCTTACCGCGGAACGCCACCTCATCGTCGAGAACCTTACGTACGAAGAGCGCCTCACGGGCGGAAGCCTCTTGCCTGGCATACTCGTGAACGGGCTCACTTTTACACTATGACGGTGTGACCGCGCGGCGCTGGGAGCTTGGCGATCGCCAAGCCCGCGGCGCCGCCTTTATATTCACCTTTTGGGCGGCTCAGGCGCGCGGTGGAAACGGCGTCAAATCCAAGGGTCGTGCCATGGAGAAGGCTCTATGTTTACAGAGGACTTCCTGCATTCGGTACTGATGGCCGCGCTCGCGCGAGGCGGCGATTACGCGGACCTGTTTATCGAAGAAACGATGGACAACAGGATAGAGTTCAATGACGGCAAGGTATCCACCATATCGTCCGGACTCGTACAGGGCGCGGGCATACGCGTTATCACGGGCAAGGCCTATACCTACCTGTTCGCGAACGACATGGATGAGAAGAGGCTTATGGATCTGGCCCGCGCGAGTGCAGAGGCGAGATCGGCAGGCAAGGCGGGCACGGCCCAGGCCTTGAAGGACCGCGCGCTGAGCCGCCTCCATTCATACGCCCGGCTACCCGAAGACGTGGACATGGCGCGCAAGGTTGAGTTCGTGCGGCGTGGCGACGCCGCCGCGCGGGCGAAGTCCACGGAAGTGGAGCAGGTTTTCATCAATTACTGGGACCGGCGCCAACGCGTTACCATGGCCACGAGCGAAGGCGTCTACGCCACCGACGACCGCGTGCGCACCCGTTTCAGGGTAAACGCCATAGCCTCGCGCGGCGAGCGCAAGGAGAGCGGCTACTACGCCCCGGGAAAGTCCCGCGGCTTTGAATTTTTCGATACCTTTACGCCTGAGGCGATCGGCGCAGAAGCCGCCCGGATCGCCTGCGTCATGCTCGACGCCGAGCACGCGCCTTCCGGCGTCATGCCCGTGGTAATCGACAATGAATTCGGCGGCGTCATATTCCACGAAGCCTGCGGGCACGCCCTTGAGGCTACGTCCGTGGCGGACGACGCGTCGGTGTTCACCGGCAAGCTTGGCCAGGCTATCGCCGCGCCCTGCGTGAACGCCGTGGACGACGGCTCCATAGCCAATGAGTGGGGCTCCGCCCGTTACGACGACGAAGCTAATCCCACCCGGCGCAACCAGCTCATAAAGGATGGCATACTGAGCTCCTATCTCGTGGACAGGCTGGGGCAGGCCAAGATGGGCACGCCGGCGAACGGCTGCGGCCGCCGCGAGTCGTATAAATTCGCCCCTACGAGCCGCATGTCCAATACTTACTTGGAAGCCGGGCCTCATACCCTCGAGGCGCTCATCGCCAGCGTGGACAAGGGCATATATTGCCGGCGCATGGGCGGCGGCTCGGTGAACCCGGCGACCACCGATTTCAATTTCGCCGTGGCGGAAGCCTATCTCATCGAGAACGGCAGGCTCGGCAAGCCCCTCAAGAACGCTACGCTCATAGGCAAAGGCAGCGACATTATCCAAAATATAGATATGGTGGCGAACAATTTGGACATAGGCGGCACCGGCATGTGCGGTTCCTCCTCCGGTTCGGTGCCGGCAAACGTAGGGCAGCCGGCTATTCGCGTAGGCGGCCTCGTCGTGGGCGGAAGGGCATAAGGGTACATACATGAACGATGATATAGAGGGTATGCTTAAGTCCGCCTTAGCGGGCAAGGTCGGCGAACTCGAGCTTATGGCCTCGCGCGACGAGGAGTTCTCCCTATCGGCCTTCCGTGGCGCGATAGACAGTTACAATGTGTCGGCTTCGGGCGGCTGCGCGGCCCAGGCGCTCGCGGGCAAAAAGCTTGGGCGGGCCTATTCCGAGAAGCTCGACCCCGCGTCCATAGCCGCGACGCTGGACATGGCGGAGCGCAATGCCGCTTTCCTGGATGACGACGAAGGCAACGCGCTGTACCAAGGTACGGGGGAGAAGACGCATCACGAAGGAGAAGCGAGCCTGCGGCTCTCCGACGAGGAGGCTAAGCGCTTCGTGCTCGACTTGGAAGAGGCGTGCAAGGCCATCGATCCCCGCGTCGTGAACGTGCCCATGAACCAGTATGCCTACATTTACGGCTCGCGCGGCATAGCCGGCGCGAACGGCATGTACCGGGGCGGCAGCGACCACGTCGCGTATGCCGGCAGTTACCTTATGGTAAAAGATGGCGACGAGACTGAGACGGGCTTCTATGTCATCGCGTCGCGCGACAGGCGCGACCTGGACTTGAATAAGATTGCGCGAGAAGCCGCGAAACGGGCCCTGGACAAGCTTGGCGCTACGCAGCCTGCGTCAGGATCCAGGCGCTGCGTCTTAGGCGGCGAGTGCGCGGGAGAGCTCATCGGATCTTTCCTTGAGAACATAGACGCGGAGACCATGCAGAAAGGCGCCAGCAAACTGGCCGGCCGCGTGGGCGAACTTGTGGGCTGCGAGCTATTCACCGTCGTGGACGATCCCGCCGCCCCGGGCTTCGGCAAGCGCCGCTTCGACGACGAGGGCGTGGACTCCCCGGCCTTGACCCTCTTTGACCGCGGGGTCTTCGCCACGCCGCTCTATACCGTGTATTCGGCCCGCCGCGAGGGAACCCAGCCAAACGGCCGCGGCTTCCGTGAGGCCATACAGGCGCGCGCTCGTGCCTCTATAATCAATGCTTTCATTCCGAACGGCGCTTCCGGCCTGTCCGGCCTCATGAAGGAAGCCGGAGAAGGCGTATATATAACCGAGCTTGACGGCCTCCACGCCGGCCTTGATCCGGTATCGGGAGACTTCTCCTGCGCTGCGAAGGGCTTCAGCATCGAGAGTGGCGCGCGCGGCCGGCCCTTGAGGAATTTCACTGTATCGGGCAATTTCTATGAGCTTATCAAGGATATCGCCTCGCTCGCCAACGACCGCCGCATGGATTCCTACTCGCGCTTCACGAGCCCTTCATTGCTTCTTGGCTCCTTGGCTATAGCAGGCGAGTAAGGATTCGCCGGCCACGGCGAGTAGCATTCGTCACCGGAGCGGCGCGCGGCGCCGCTCCGGCTTTTTCCAGCGACCGTGCACCGCTACTTACTAGTATGGGCGGCACCGCCAATAAAAAGGCCGCGCCCCTCGCGGGGCGCGGCTGTTCAGACAATAAGCAGTCGCGGTCTAGTAATCCATGCCGCCCATGCCGCCCATACCACCCATGCCGCCGCCCATGCCGCCGCCGCCGGCGGGGGCCTTGGGCTCGGGGAGGTCGGTGATGGCGCACTCGGTGGTCAACAGGAGGGAGGCCACGGAGGAGGCGTTCTGCAGCGCGGAGCGGGTAACCTTGGCGGGGTCGATAATACCGGCCTTAACCATGTCCACCCATTCCATCTTGGCCGCGTCGAAGCCTATGCCCTTCTTCTCGCTCTTGGCGCGGTCGGCTACGACGGCGCCGTCTATGCCCGCATTCTCGGCTATCTGGCGGATAGGCTCCTCGAGAGCGCGCTTAACGGTCTTGAAGCCCACCTTCTCGTCGTCGCTGAACTTGGCCATGTCGGCCTTTTCCAGCGCGAGGGCCGCCTGCACGAGGGCCAGGCCGCCGCCGGGGACTATGCCTTCCTCGATCGCGGCGCGGGTGGCGGAGAGGGCGTCCTCGACGCGGTGCTTCTTCTCCTTCATCTCGACTTCGGTGGCCGCGCCCACGTTGATGACGGCCACGCCGCCGGCGAGCTTGGCGAGGCGCTCCTGGAGCTTCTCGCGGTCGTAATCGCTGGAGGTATCCTCAATCTGGGCCTTGATCTGGGCCTTGCGCTCGTCGATATCCTTCTGCTTGCCGGCGCCGTTGATGATCGTGGTGTTGTCCTTGTCGATCTTCACGGTCTTGGCGGTGCCCAGCTGGCTCATCTCGGTGTTCTCGAGCTTCATGCCGAGCTCTTCGCACACGACTTCGCCGCCGGTGAGTATGGCTATGTCCTCGAGCATGGCCTTGCGGCGGTCGCCGAAGCCGGGAGCCTTTACGGCGCACACGTTGATGGTGCCGCGCAGGTGGTTGACCACGAGGGTGGCCAGGGCTTCGCCGTCCACGTCCTCGGCCACGATGACGAGGGGCTTGCCGGTCTGGGCTATTTTCTCGAGCACGGGCAGAAGGTCCTTCATGGAGGATATCTTCTTGTCGTGGATGAGGATGAAGGGGTTCTCGAATACGCTGGTCATGGTGTCGCGGTTGGTGACGAAGTAGGGGGAGAGGTAACCGCGGTCGAACTGCATGCCTTCGACGAAATCGATGGTGGTGTCCATGGTCTTGGACTCTTCCACGGTTATGACGCCGTCCTTGCCCACCTTCTCCATGGCGTCGGCTATCTGCTCGCCTATTTCCATGTCGTTGTTGGCGGATACGGAGGCTACGTGCGCGATCTCGTCCTTCTCCTTGATGTCCTTGGAGTTCTTCTTGATCTCGTCTATGGCCAGGGCCACGGCCTTGTCCATGCCGCGCTTGATGGCCATGGGGTCGATGCCGGCCGCTACGGCCTTGAGGCCTTCTTTTACCATGGAGTAGGCAAGTACGGTAGCGGTGGTGGTACCGTCGCCGGCTATGTCGTTGGTCTTGGTCGCTACTTCCTTAAGAAGCTGAGCGCCCATGTTTTCATACGGGTCTTCGAGCTCCACTTCCTTGGCGACGGACACGCCGTCCTTGGTAACCGTGGGAGCGCCGAATTTCTTGTCGAGAAGCACGTTGCGTCCCTTGGGGCCTAGAGTAACCTTAACCGCGCGAGAAATCTGTTCTACGCCGGAGAGGAGCCTCCTGCGGGCATCCTCGCTGAAAAGCAGTTGCTTAGCCATGATCTTATCTCCCTTTTCCTTGTGGGTTTCTGCCGCCCCGCCATGTCCGTAACACGGTGACCCTGACTTATAGCCATACGGCCATGGGCGTATATGGTAGTACGGTATTCCGAGCCTTATTGCAGCTCGTCGAATCGAGAACGATTCGTCGAACCAGGACTGGTTCTGGACAGAAAAATACTAAAAGGCAGGCCGCGCGGCAAGGGGATTAACGCCGAAATTCCGCATAACGATGCGCATTGTGCCCGAAATGACGACCATATCGGGATTTTGCCGCCATTTCAGGGCATTGTGCGCCTCCGCGCGCTAAGGCGTAGCGCTGGGCCGTCCTTTTCTATATACTCTAGCGCGATATGAAGTACGATATACCAACCATCTATGAGGACGAGAGCTTGCTCGTCGTGAATAAGCCTTCGGGCCTTTTATCCGCTCCGGACCGCTACGACCCGGAAGCGGAAGTGGCTAGCCGAGAGCTTGAGGAAGCGCACGGCCGGCTCTGGCCCGTGCACCGCCTCGATAAGGATACCTCGGGCGCGCTTCTTTTCGCCCGCGATGAGGATGCGCATAAGGCCCTGTCCACCGCGTTCGAGTTCGGCCAGGTGCGCAAGACGTACCGCGCGGTGGCGCGCGGCAGGCCGAGCTGGACGGTAACGAGCTGCGAACTCCCCCTTATGCCGGACGGCGATCGCCTGCACCGCACGATAATCGACGGTACCGGCAAGCCTTCCGTCACCGATTTCGCCGTATTGGGCGTGCACGGGCAGCTGGCCATCGTGGAAGCCTATCCGCGCACCGGACGCACGCATCAGATCCGCGTGCATCTTGCCGCCCTCGGCTATCCGGTGGTTTGCGACCCCCTCTATGGCGATGGCGAGCCTTTCTTCCTCTCCACGGTTAAGCGGCGCTGGAAGGGCGACCCCCACGGCGAGCGGCCGCTTATCAGCCGTACCGCCCTCCATGCCTTCCGTATCGAGTTCGACCATCCGGCCACGGGCGAGAAGCTGAGCCTTGAAGCGCCTTACCCCAAGGACTTCAGGGCCTTGATCACCCAGCTGGAAAAAATTTAAGTATAGCTTAGACAAAACTCGGGCTCTCATTCGTCTATATAGATGATGGACAAGAACAGCGCCGATACAGTGGACCGCCTCTACCGCGAACAGGGCGCGCGGCTCTATGCGTGGCTCGCCCGCAAGGCGGATCCCGAAAGCGCCCGCGATATCCTCCACGACGCCTTTTTCAAAGCCTGCGCCAACCTCGACGCCATGGAGCCTATCCGCGACCTGGCGGGATGGCTGTGGCGCTGCGCGGCGCACGCGCTCCTGGACCTTTGGCGCAGCCGGAAGCGCCGCGGGCCCGAGGCCGGGCTTGATGAGGCGGAGGCCCTGATGGCGTCGCCTTAC
>JBGSKZ010000438.1:0-1618 GCA_041741035.1 Treponematales bacterium | reverse complement strand
AGGAGCTTTACGCGGTCTATGCCGTAGTACAGGGCCTTGCGGAAGTTCTCGTTATTGACGAAGGCCTTGAACTCGGGATTGGAGCTGGTGAAGTTCTGGATGAACCAGTAGGTGACGCTGGAGGTCTCGGCGGGGTACACGAACTTGGCCCAGTTGCCGCCTTCGAGCGCTTTTACCTGGTCGGCCTGGAGGCTGGTGGCCGAGAGCTCTCCGCGGGTGAACATCTGCACGCTTATGGTGGGGTCGCCCACTTTCTGCATGTTGATAGTCTTCACGAGCACCTTGGCGGCGTCCCAGTACTGGTCGTTCTTCTGCAGCACGATCTGCTTATCGCGCTGCCAGTCGGACAGGTAATATGCGCCGGAGTACAGGAGCCGCTCTTTGGAGGTGCCGAAGTCCTGGAGGCCCACCTGATCCATGAAGGCCTTCTCCACCGGGAAGAAGAGCTCGGTAACGAGATAGGACAGGAAGTAGGGCGTGGGGCTGGCGAGCCTGTAGGTAACGGTGTACTGGTCGGGGGCGGCTATGCCCACGTCCGCGCCGAAGGAGGCGAGTACCTCTTCCCGCGACTTGCCTATGTCCACGCCGTCGTCGAAGTCCAAGAGGTCATAATAGTAGTTGTTGAGGCCGGCTATCACCTTGCGTATGGTCGATACGTTCTTGATGCCGTTCTTGGGGTCGGCCACGTAGCGGAGGCCTTCCACGAAATCGTCGGATGTCACTTCCCACTGGCTAGGCTTGCCCGCGGCGTCTATCCACTTGACGCCCTTGCGCAGCGTGAAGGTCCACTCCTTGTAGTCCGGGCTGTGGCTCCAGGACTCGGCTAGCGAGGGGACGTAACGGCCGAAGCGGTCGTTCTCCACGAGCCCATCCTGCGTGTTGGCCGCTACCCGCTGCGAGGTAGAGTCTAGGAGCAGGAAGTAGTTGAGGGTCTTAGCCTCGGTGATGTAGGTGGTCGCGTAGCGGTCGACGAGCTTGCGCTCTCCTCCGCAGGACGCGAGCGCGACGAGCGCGAGGATCGCGGACGCTAGGGCTATGGCCCTAATGCTGGTACGTTTCATGGAATGCTCCTCCTTGGGTTCCGTGCTCAGGGTCCGCGCGGCCTGTGTGTGCGGCGAATGAAGCGGACTTCTCAATTACTTAGCAAGAGCCGTACCATCCTGGCTAAATTTGCGCATACTAAGCGCTTATTTTTAATAAGATCGGAATTAGGTCGATACGGGCGTGCTGAAAGGCCACGCGGCCGTCGGCGGCGAGCCATGCGGCGGAAAGCCCGGCCTGCTTGGCGAAGCGGAGTTCCCAGCCCCGGCAGAGCCCGTCAAGCTCCTCGATCAGGTAGCCCTGAGCGTAGGGCCGGCCTTCCGCGTCGCGCTTGAGCAGGGCTTCGTCGTTGTCAAAGAGCAGGCGGCCGCAGAAAGACGCCAAGTCGCCATAGGGCGATAAGGGGCCGGAAGCGCAGGGAGCGGGCAGGGCGTAGGCGGGGGTCAGTTCGGCGAGGGGGCTCTTATCCATGAAGACGGGCCGTCCGGCGCTGGCGTCCCAGCGGTCGCCGGGCAGCAGGTAATGGAAGGCTACGCCCCGGATCGGGCCGCCGCCTATGCCGTTCTCCGCATGCGGG
>JBGSKZ010000437.1:0-11951 GCA_041741035.1 Treponematales bacterium | reverse complement strand
AGCCCGGAGACCGCGCGG
The DNA here is from genome assembly GCA_041741035.1 of Treponematales bacterium. GTDB lineage: Bacteria > Spirochaetota > Spirochaetia > Treponematales > UBA12059 > UBA5200. The sequence continues at coordinate 11,933 of JBGSKZ010000437.1, read as the reverse complement.
CCTTCGCCATACGGCCCCGCCGCCTGTTCCCCGGCCCGCTCCCCGGCCAATTCCTCGGCCAGCGCCAAGGCCAGCGACCCGCCAAGGGAAGCCCCAACGATACACGCATGCCGATAGCGCGGGCGCAGTTCCCGCCAGCGATCGCCGATAAAGGCCAGGTACTGTTCCCAGCTTGTGGACAGTATGTCTTCCCATGCCGTGCCGCAGCCGGGCAGGAGGGGAGCGTACAGGTCCCAGCCCCTCTCGTTGGACCACGCTTCCACTTTCCTGAAATCCGAAGGGGTGGACGGGAAGCCATGCACGCAGAACAGCAACCTGTCGTTGCCCTTAAAGGACTCGAGGGGCAAGGCGTCGGGCCAGCGCACGCGGGCAAGGTCCGGTAGCGCATAGGTCTTTTTCGGCGTATACAGCCAGGGCAGGGTGTTCGCTAAAGCTATGGCGACGAGGATAAGCGCGCACGCTAAGGCGATCGGTAAGGCGGCCATGGGCCTTATTCTGACGCCTATCAAGATCCGGCGCAAGCGGCGCATCGCCCCCCAGGTTCCGCCGTCGCGCGAGAGAGCGCGGATTGAACGCATTTATAATGAACGGGCAATAAAAACCGCATACTATTCTGATAATTTCCCGCAATGAACTATATCATCCTTGCCGCGGGCAAAGGCAGCCGTATGGGCACGCTCTCAAGCTATGTCCAGAAATGCATGTATCCCATCCTGGACAAGCCCTTCCTGGAGCTCGTGCTCCTGAGCGTCATCGGGAACGAACGCTTCGACAAACGCAACGACACGATAACGCTCGTGGTGGGGCATATGCGGGAGCAGATCCAAGCCTACTTCGGCATGGCTTGGCAGGGCGTTCCGCTGCGCTACGCCGTGCAGGAACAGGCGCTGGGCACGGCCCATGCCGTCCTAGTGGGAGCCTCAGCCGCCTCTCCGGATCAGCCCTGCGTAATCATACAGGGAGACGTGTGGGCCGAGCCGGGCTATATAGCGCGGCTTGTAGGCCTGGACGCGGAGAATGCGCTGTCGGTCATACGGCATGAGTGCGCGTTGAGGCACGATGAGCGCGTGGAGCTCGACAAGGGCCTCATCACGAAGGCTTGGCAGGGATCCAGCCCCTTCGTGGATTGCGGTATATGGAAATTCTCCCCAGCCATGATCGGCTTCATGATGAGCAGGAAGGCGGATGAGTACAGGGCCTTAGCATCGGTTCAAAACGCCATAGAGCGCGGCCTGCCGGTGGCTGCCCTAGAACGGGAAAGATGGATACACCTTGGCGGCACCGAACCCTCCGTCAAGGAAAACCTTCAAACGCTTTTGAGCTTCTTTTCGGAAGGCGCTTTCCCATGGTCGTAGCCAAGACTCCGCTCCGGATACCGCTCGCGGGCGGCTTAAGCGACCTTAAGGAGTACGCCGACAGCTATGGCGGCCTTACCCTCAGCGCCACGATAGACAAATATATATACGTGGCCGTTAAGGACAATTACGCCAAGGATTATGAGCTCCATTACCTTAATACCCACGAGAAGGCGGCGAGCGCCGACGACATACGGCACAACCATATACGCGAAGCCATAAAAATGAGCGGCATGGAGCGTATCGCGCTCGACCTGAGCATCATGAACGACATGCCCCATGAAGGCGGCCTCGGCTCAAGCGGCGCGCTGAGCTCCGCCCTCTTCAGCGCGCTCTACGCCTTCAAGGGAGAAAGCGCGGGCGACGATCGCATTATCAAGGACGCATCGGCCCTTGAGATGGACGTGCTCGAGGGGGCTTCCGGCTATCACGATCATACGATTACCCATTTGGGCGGCTTGCGGCTCATCAGCTACCGCGGCGCGGCGCACGAGAGCCTGCCGCTCGGCATACCCGACGAAACGCTCGCGAAATTCAAGAGCCGCTTCATGCTGTTCTATTCCGGCTACCATGCCAAGACCAAGCCTTCCCTGGCGCTGCTCGCCGCGAAGCTCCATACGGTACTCCCGGAAATGGAGGCGATCAAGGCGAACGCCCTCGATCTCGTGGAAGCGCTCAAGGCCGGCGACATATTCGCCGCCGGTTCATGCGTACAACGCCAGCAGGATTACAAGCAGAAGCTGCCCGGCTACTTCGAGAATGAATTCGTCATAGAGACCATGAGGAGGGCGCGGAGGCTCGGGGTATTCGCGCAGATACCCGGGGGCAAGATAGGCTCATTCCTCATCGTATTCAGGCCCAAGGGCGTGAAGCGGAAGAAAGTGCTTAAGCATTTCGGCGACTTGCGGCACGTTCCCTTCTCCTTCGTGCCTGAAGGCACCAAGACTATAAGCCTATGAAGATACTGTACGGCATAACCGCAAACGGCAACGGGCATCTGGCCCGGTCCAGCCGTATCGTCCAACGCTTGCGGGAAAGGGGGCATGAGCTATGCCTGGTCATCAGCGGGCAGCCGGGCAAGGCTATCATGGACGAGGAAGCATTAAGGCCTTTCCTGCGCTTCGACGGCTTCTCCTTCGCGAACTCAGGCGGCAGGGTGAGCCCCCTGGCCACCGCCCTCGCTGCGCGCCCGCTGCGCTTCCTTAAAAACATTGCGCAGGACATTCCCAGGCTGCCTTACGATATAGCCATAACCGATTTCGAGCCCGCCGTAGCGTGGTACGCCAGGCTTCGCCGGCTTCGCTCGGTCGGCATCTGCCATATGTATTCCTTCCTCTATCCGGGCGTGCCTACGCCGAAATCAAGGTGGTATGAGCGCTTCGCGTTCCGCTGGCTCGCCCCCGCCGATATCATGCTGGGCATACACTGGCAGCCCTATCAGCTCAACATCATCCCCCCCTTTGTGACGCCGGCAGGAGGGGAAAAGCCGGAACCGAATTTAGCCCTGGTTTATCTGCCTTGGGAGGCTCCCGCCGATTACCTGCCCGCCCTGCGGGCCATTAAGGGCTGGCGCTTCATCGTATACGGCGCACGCGAAGGGGCCGAAGCCGACTTGGAACATATACAGATAAAATCGCAGAGCCGGGAAGGCTTCCAGCGCGACCTAAACCGCTGCACCGCCGTACTGGCCAACGCGGGCTTCGCCTTAGCCGGAGAGGCGCTCAGCAAGGGCAAGCGGCTTATACTCAAGCCGTATGCCGGACAGGTGGAACAGGAGCATAACGCCCTTGAAGCGGAAAGGCTTAGGCTGGCGAGCAGGATAGGGCCTATAAATCCTGAAACGCTGACAAGCCTCCTTGCCGACGAGGCTATCCCGCCCCTGCGTTTCCCCGATATGACGCCGCGCTTCATATCCTGGATAGAGAGCGGCGCGCCGGCCATAGATGAATTCTGGCACCGAAAATTCTGGGAGATAGCGGAAGAAGCTTCACAAAGCGCTCTTTTTGACTATACTTTGCAGCATCCTTGAACGCGCGGCGATGCCGCGGCGGAGCGGAGCTGCACTATGATAGACAATGCGGAAATCGGCGGGACCGTACTCTATGACGACGGCGACCATCAATTCATATGGCTAGGCGCGGACGGCCGCTCGAGCGAGGGCCTCGTGCAGACCATGCAATACCTGATCATAGACAAAGGCCGCGGCATACTCCTGGATCCGGGCGGGGTGCACCTGTTCGCGCGCGTGGTGGCGGCCGTAAGCCGCTTTATATCCATAGACCGTATCGATGCCATATTCTTCAGCCACCAGGATCCCGACGTATCGAGCGGCATAGCGCTCTGGCTGGGCATAACGAAGGCAAAGATTTATATAGCCAATCTATGGATACGCTTCATACCCCATTTCGGCATCATAGACAGCAAGCGCATCCTGCCCATCGAAGGCGCGGGCAAGGCCCTGCGCCTGGAATCGGGGGCGAATCTCGTCTTCGTGCCTAGCCACTATATGCATTCGCCGGCCGCCTTCTCCCTGTATGACGACAAGGCGCGCATACTCTTTACCGGCGACATAGGCGCGGCCGCCCTGCCCGAGGGGGAGGAGACTCTCTTCGTGGAAGACTTCTCCGGCCATATCAAGTATATAGAAGGCTTCCACAAACGGCTCATAGCCTCGAATTCCGTCGCTAAGCGCTGGGTGGAGAACGCGCGCAGGCTCAAGCCCGCCATGATCGCGCCGCAGCACGGCGCCGTGTACAAAGACGCTTCCGTGGACGCCTTCCTCGACTGGCTGTCCAAACTCAGCTGCGGCATCGACGAACTCGACGCCCTCTATAGGATGTAGGCATGCAAGCCACTGATTTCGCGTCGCGCGACGGGAACTATGAGACCGCCATAGCCCGCTTCGTCGTGGGCTACAACAAGAGCGTCGTGCTCAACGCGGTAACGCAGCATTCGCTTGAAATCCTTGACGGCTCCCTGGCCGAGGTGGAGCGCAGCCTGAGCAGCATAGTAGCGGCCTTCGAGGAAATACGGGCGACGAGCGGCAGCACGGCCAGCAACGCCGACCGCATAGAAGGTATGATGGACGAGATACTCCAGGGCAATGCCGGCGCTAACCAGGATATACAGGACCGCATGAAGGACGTGGAGAGCGGCGTGGCCACGGCCAAGGAAATCGGCGGCATGTTCGACCATCTCTTCGAGAAGACGAAGAGCGTGGCCAGCATAACCGGATCCATACAGGACGTATCCGACCGTACCAATATCCTGGCCATCAACGCGTCCATAGAAGCCGCCCGGGCGGGCTCGGTGGGCAAGGGTTTCCGCATCATAGCCAACGAGGTGCGCACCCTGGCGGGCCAGACCGGGGACTTCGCCAAGCAGATAGAGACGAGCCTGGGCGAATTTTCTTCCTCAGTGGCCGCCATTTCGGGGCGCATGGAGGATTTCGTGCGGATTTTTACGCGCTTCAAGGAATCTTTCGGCGAAGTAAGTTCCGCTTTCCGGGAAAATGCCGATAGTGTAGATAAGGCCGGTAGCTTCCTGAGCCAGATAGCTGGCGCATTAAAGGAAGAAAACATCGCCCTGGGCGACGGCCTCCACTCGCTGGAGCGTATTTCGGCCAGCGTAAAGGACACCCATGCGGTATTTGGAGCCCTTAAGATGAGCCATAACGCCTTGGATAAACTCCTGGACAAGCAGGAATGAGCGCGCCCGGCACGCGGAGCGCGGGATCGGTCAAGCTCAAGCGCATCGTCGAGGTGGAGCGGCCCGTATTCATCATCAGCGACGAGCGCCACGGCTCCATAGCGGAGGAACGCGCCGTGCTCGAGCCCCTGGGCATAGAGCTGCGCGTGGCCAACTGCCATAGCGCCCAGGACATAGTGGCCGCCTGCGCCGAAGCCGACGCCGTGCTCCTTAACCTGGCGCCCATGGACGCCACGGCCATAGCCGGGCTTAAGCGCTGCAAGGTGATAAGCCGCTACGGCGTAGGCATGGACAATGTGGACATACCCGCCGCCACGGCGCGCGGCATAGTCGTGCGGAACGTGCCCGGCTACTGCAACACCGAAGTGGCCGACCACGCCCTGGCCCTGCTCCTGGCCCTGCTCCGCGGCATAAGCGAGCGCAACAGCGCCATACGGGCAGGATCGTGGAACATAACCAGCCCCCAACGTTCGCTCTCCGGCGGCGTCATAGGGGTAGCGGGCTTCGGCGGCTCGGGCAGGGCTTTTGCCAAGCGCGCCCTCGCTCTGCAGCCGGCCACGCTCCTGGTATGGAGCCCGCATTGCACCCAGAAATTGCTGGAAAGCGAGCTTGGCCAGGCCGCGGCCGCCTTCGGCGCCGAGATCCGCTCGGTATCCTTCGACGAGCTCTTAGCATCATCGGACGCTCTTTCCATACACCTGAAGCTCTGCGCCGACACGAAGGCGCTCTTCTCGCGCCGCTCGTTTTCCCTCATGAAAAAAGGCTCTTTCCTCGTAAACTGCTCGCGCGGCGGCATAGTGGACAGCGCGGAGCTGGCCATCGCGCTGGATGATGGCCGCATAGCGGGAGCGGGCCTCGACGTGCTCGACCAGGAGCCTCCGCAGCCCGGCCATCCCCTCCTAGGCCACCCCAAGGTGATCATGAGCGACCACTGCGCCTACCGCTCCGACCGCTCCATAAGCGAGCTCAAGCACCGCTGCGCCTTCAACGCCGCTCAGGAATTAGGCCTCCTCTAGAGGCGCCTGGCGCCGCTCCCGCGACGGCCGCCCCCCTTGGCCCGCTCCAATATGACAAATCCATCGATTTTGCTTGACGGAGCATGCTAACGGGGCTTTAATGATATGGTTCTTATTATCAATCGTACCCCACGAGGATCCGGGATATTTGTCCGGGTCTTTTATTTTTTTGTACAGAAAGGCGGGCAAGCATGCTTTATGAGTTCAGCTTCCTAGCTCCGCGCAGCGTCGCGGATCTGGTGCAGGCACTGGACGAGCACAAGGACGACGGCAAGTTTCTAGCCGGCGGAACTGATCTATTACCGAATATACGCAACGGCCTCATGAGGCCGCGCTTCGTCATAGACGGGAAGAAAGTGCCGGGCGCCGACGCCCTCGTCGGCAATGCCACCGACGGCCTCTCCATGGGGCCCGCGGTAAGCATAAACGACCTTTTGCGCTCGCCCTTCGTGCGGGAGCAGTATCCCGTGCTCTGCGTGTGCGCGCATGAGCTCGCCAGCCATCAGATACGCAACCGCGCCACCGTGGCGGGAAACGTAGTAAACGCGTCTCCCTGTTCGGATATGGCCCCCGCCCTGCTCTGCCTGGACGCTAAGGCGATTTTGCGTTCCAAGGGGGGCGAACGCGAGCTTGCCTTCAAGGATTTTTTCACCGGCGTCAAGAAAACCGCGCTTAAGCCCGGCGAATACCTTGAGCGCATACTAGTGCCCGCCGCCTCGAAAGGCGCCCGCGGGTCCTACATGAAGCTGAAGCGCATAGCCGGGCACGACCTTGGCATCGTGGGCGTGCTCATGGTGCGCCTGGGCGACCGCCTGCGCTTCGCCGTAAGCTCCGCCGCCCCTACCCCGGTATTAGTGGAAAACGTAACGGCCAAGGATAGCCCTGAAGAGGCCGCCGCCAAGGTATTGGCGTCGGTGTCCCCCATAAGCGACGTGCGCGGTACCAAGGAGTACCGGGAGCACATGATAGGCGTCTACGTGCGGCGCCTCCTCGCGGAGGTGATATAATATGCGGATCAAACTTACCGTGAACGGCCTGCTCTACGAGCGCGATTGCTCGGAGCACCATACCCTCCTGCGCTTCCTGCGCGAGGAACTAGGCCTTACCGGCACCAAGGAAGGCTGCGGCATGGGCGAATGCGGCGCCTGCACCGTCATCTTCAACGGCAAGGCGGTCAATTCCTGCATGATGCTCGCCGCCGAGGCCGATGGCGCGGTAATCAATACCATCGAAGGCGAAGCCTCCGGCCCTTCGCTCTCCGCCATCCAGGCATCCTTCGAGAAACACCACGCCGTACAGTGCGGCTTCTGCACGCCGGGCATGGTCATGTCGGTCAAGGAACTCCTGGCCAATAAGCCCAAGCCCTCGGTGGAAGAGATTAAGGACGCCGTGGAAGGCAATTTCTGCCGCTGCACGGGCTACGTGCAGATAATCGAGGCCGTGAGCGAGCTGACCGGCTCGGCCGGGAAAGGGGAGCTCGAGCATGTTTGACGACATCAAGACCGAGGACCTCTCCTATGTCGGCAAGAAGGCCGGGCGCCCGGACATGCTGGAGAAGCTCACCGGCGAGGCCGGCTTCGTAAGCGACATGATACTGCCGGGCATGCTCCACGCCCAGGTTAAGAAGAGCCCGCACGCCCGCGCACGCATCAAGCGCATAGACAGCGCCAAGGCCGCGGCCCTTCCCGGCGTGCGCGCCATCGTTACCGGCGAAGAGCTGGACGTGCATATAGGCCTCTATATCGTCGACAAGTTCATACTGGCCAAGGGCGAGGTGCGCCATTACGGCGAAGCGGTGGCCGCGGTGGCCGCCGACAGCCTAGAGCAGGCGCGCGCGGCGGTGGAGGCCATAGAGGTAGAATACGAGATATTGCCGCCCGTGCTGCACCATATGGACGCGCTCAAGCCCGACGCGCCCCTCGTGCACCCGGACCTGGGCAGCTATTCCTACGTGGCGGCGGCCTTCACGCCCAAGCCGGGCACCAATATCGCCAACCACACCAAGCTCCGCAAAGGCAACGTGGACAAAGGCTTCGAGGAATCCGCCTACGTTATCGAGCGAGAATACTCCTGCCCCTCGGTGCAGCACGTGCCCATGGAAACCCACGTGGCCATCGTGCAGTGGGGCAAGGGCGACAAGATATCGATTTGGACGAGCGCTCAATCTCCCTTCACGGTGCGCAACCTCTTCGCCCACGCCTTCGGCTTAAGCCACGCCAATGTGCGCGTGCAGATACCCTACGTGGGCGGCGGCTTCGGCGGCAAGGCGGGCATAGGCGTGGAGCCGCTCTGCGCCGTGCTTTCGCGCAAGGCGGGCGGCAAGCCGGTCAAGTTCCAGGCCAGCCGCGAGGAGGAATTCAGCCTCCTACCCTGCCGCTCGGCGCTAACCTACCGCATCAAGACCGGCGTATCGGAAGAGGGCAAGATACTGGCCCAGCACATGACCATGTACTGGGACTCGGGCGCTTACGCCGACTACGCGGTGAACGTGACGAGGGCCTCGGGCTACTCCGCCTCCGGGCCTTACGAGATACCCAACGCCTGGCTCGACGCGTACACCATCTATACCAACAAGCCCTACGGCACCGCCTACCGCGGCTTCGGCCACGTGGAATTCCACTGGGCGGTGGAGCGGCACATGGAACTTATAGCCGCCGCCATAGGCATGGATCCTTTGGAATTCAGGCTCAAGAACGCCCTGCGACCCGGCTCCAAGACCATGACCGGCGAAGAAATCCTGGCGAGCACTGGCAATGTGGTAAAGTGCATTGAAGAAGCGGCGCGCCGCATAAACTACGGCACGCTGACCGACGCCGAAAAGGCGCGCGAGAAGAGGACCGGCTGGAAGATAGGCAAGGGCGTGGCCGCCCTGCAGAAGGCCCCGGCCATGCCACCCTTTACCGCCACGGCCGTCGTGCTCAAGATGAACGAGGACGGCTCGGTGCTCGTGAACCTTGCGCTTACCGACTATGGCCAAGGCACCTACGCTTCAATACGGCAGATCGTGGCCGAGACCCTGGGCTTCCCCCTCGAGAAGGTAAAGGTAGCCTTTGAGAACGATACCGACCGCGATCCCTACGACTGGCAGACCGTGGCCTCCAAGGGACTCCTCCTGTCGGGCAACGCGGCCATACTGGCGGCGGAGGACCTGATCAAGAACGCTTACGCCGTGGCCGCCGAAGCCCTGCACGCCAACCCGCGCGACCTAGGGCACGACGGCGAGCGCGTATACCTTAAGCACCACCCGGATCACGGAGTGCGTTTCGCCTCCATGGCGGTGGGTCTTGCCCTGCCCAACGGCAACGGCATAGGAGGCCCCCTCATAGGCGTAGGGCGCTACATAGCCCAGGGCCTGTCCAACCTGAACAAGGAAACAGGCGAGGGCAATCCCGCCTTAGACTGGACTTTCGGCGCCCACGGCATGATAGTCGAGGTGAACGAGGAGACGGGCGAATACAACGTGCTCAAGATAGCCAGCATATACGACGTGGGCAGGGCAATAAACCCTGACATCGTGCGCGGCCAGGCCATAGGCGGCATGATGCAGGGCCTTGGCACCGCCATATGCGAGGGCTATATATACGACCAGCAGGGCCGGCTTCTAAACCCGTCCTTTACCGACAACAAGATACCCACGGCCAAGGACCTCCCCATGGAGATCGAATGCGCCGTGGTGGAAACGCCGCAGATAGACGGGCCTTACGGCGCGCGCGGCGTGGGCGAGCACTCCATGATATCGGTGGCCCCGGCGCTCGGCAACGCCATACAGAAGGCCACCGGCGCGGAAATTACCCACATGCCCATGCGCTTCGAGGACGTGTGGCGTTCCATTCAGAAAAAAGAGCCTATAGACAATTGGATAACAAAATCGCCCGTCGGCTCGTGCCGCTCCGCGCCGGAGCTGCGCAGGCACGACTAGGGAAAATTCGTGATCGTTCGGCGCGCGCGAAGGGTACGCGGTACCTGAGCAAACGCGCGCCGATCGCGGGGCGCCCCGGTACGTGACCGTCGGCCACGGGGGCCGTTACCGCCTTTATAGCGCCTGGGGTCGATTCTTCGGCAGGACCCGAGGCGAGAGGAGTAAGCCGTGGAGAAAGAAAAAGACCTGACCGGTAAGAATGTCGTCATGGGACTGCAGCACACCTTCGTCATGTTCGGCGCGACGGTGCTCGTCCCGATAATCACCGGATTGGACGTCGGCGTGACCCTGTTCGCCGCCGGTATCGGCACCTGGATTTTCCACATCGTCACCGGCTTTAAGGTACCGGTGTTCCTGGGCAGCTCGTTCGCCTTTATTCCCGGCATCGTCGCTATAGGCGGTACCCTGGGCCTTCCCTACGCGCTCGGCGGCATCGTCATAGCCGGCCTGCTCTACGTCGTGGTGGCCATCATCTTCAAGTTCGTATCCTACGACAACCTGCACAAGATACTGCCGCCCCACGTTACCGGACCCATGATTATCCTCATAGGATTAATCCTGGCGCCGGTGGCGATCCAGAACGCCAGGGGCGACTTCTCCCAGGGCGTAGTGGATGCCATAGGCGTAAACGGCGCATGGGGCATAGCCCTATTCACCTTCGCCGTAGGCATTTTCGTAAAGATCGCCTTCCCGAAATTCGGCTGGAAATTCCTGTCCAACCTCCCCGTGCTCTTCGCCCTGATAGCCGGCTACCTGCTCGCCGTCATCATAGGCGTCGTGGATTTCTCCAGCGTTCGGGACGCCGCGTGGATAGGCTTCCCCAAGTTCACCTTCCCCAAGTTCTCGCTTGAGGCCATCACCATCATGGTGCCCATAGCCATCGTAACGATGGTGGAGCACTTCGGCGACGTACTCGCCATAGGCAACGTGGTAGGCAAGGACTTCATCAAGGACCCGGGCATACACCGCACCCTGATCGGCGACGGTATAGCCACCTCCATATCCGCCCTTATCGGCGGCCCGGCCAACACCACCTATTCCGAGAACACCGGAGCCGTGGCGCTCACCGGCGTGAAGAATCCCGTAGTCATGCGCATTGCGGCGGTATTCGCCATCGTGCTGGCCATGATACCCAAGTTCACCGCCCTCATCGGCACCATACCCGGCCCGGTAATCGGCGGCATTTCCATCCTGCTCTTCGGCATGATTTCCTCCATCGGCATCAAGAACATGGTAGACGCCAAGGTCAACCTGTCCAACCCGAAGCTGCTCATCATAACCGCGGCCATGCTCGTGCTCGGCCTCGGCGGAGCCGCCTTCAAGTTCGGCAACCTGAACCTCTCCGGCCTCGGCCTCGCCGCCATCTTCGGCATCGTGCTCAACCTGATACTCAGGCCCAAGGACATCACCTCCGCCGAGGGCTGATACGCCTAGGCGCATCCGAATCTGCTATGCGGCCGCCCTTAACCGGGCGGCCTTTTCCTTCAAGGAGAGCTCCGCGTGCGACCCCGTATAGGCTTTCTCGTGCCGCCGCCCTACTGGAAGGCGCGCGTCGTAGGCGTATACGCCAAGGCCGTATCCCTCCTCCACACGGACGGCGCCCTCGTGTCGCTGGTACGCGGCGCGAAGGATATGGAAGCGCGGGCCATAGCACTGGAAGGGGATTGGGATTCCTTCGCGCTGCAGGCGGGGCAAGCCTTCGGGCGCTCCGGCGAAGGCCGGCAGGCCTACGTCGAGTACAGGGAGAGCGCAGACGGAAGCGGCGGTATCGGGCCCATCCTGACGCTGAGCATGGGCGGCCTCAACGACCCCGGCGGTATCGACGCTCACGGGTCCAACTTGACGCTGGGCATGGGCTACCCCGGCGCCGCGCCGGGCCATAGCCTCGCGCTCTCAGGCGCGGAGCTATGGGATCCGCGGGACTCGCTGCGGCGG
>JBGSKZ010000436.1:0-1750 GCA_041741035.1 Treponematales bacterium | reverse complement strand
TCCGTGGCGGGCATGCTCGCCGCCTCCGGCCGCGACGAGACGGGGCTCGTGCTCGCCTCCGATATATCGCGCTATACCCTGCGCAGCACCGCGGAGATAACGCAGGGAGCCGGCGCGGCGGCCGTGCTCATCGAGGCTAATCCGCGCCTCCTTGAGCTGGACGTTGGTTCCGCCGGCTACTGCTCCCGCGACGTGGACGATTTCTTCAGGCCCTTGGGCTCGGTTACGGCCAAGGTGAAGGGCTCCTATTCCATGGATTGCTATAACCAGAGCCTGGAGGAAGCCTTCCTGGACCACGCGTCGCGTTCGGGCAGCGACCCGGTATCCCTCTTGAACGATACCGATTTCGTCGTCCTCCACACGCCATTCAGGAACATGCCCGAGATGGCCATGAAGAAGCTCTTAGCCTCGCAGCTAAGACTCGACGAGCACCAAGCCATAGCCTGGCTGGAGGAGCGAGGCTTCTATCGGGGCGTCGACCCCATCGCCGATATAGGCAACGCGTACTCGGCAAGCCTCTACCTCTTCATAGCCTTCCTCCTTAAAGATCGCTACGAGAAGCTGGGCGAAGCCATCGTAGGCAAGAAGCTCCTCATAGCCTCCTATGGCTCCGGCAATATCATGACCGTTACCACCGCCGTCGTGGCGGCCGGCGCTCCCGCCATAATCGAGCGCTGGAAGCTCGACGAGATGATGGCGGCCGGCCTGCCCGCCAGCATGGCGGATTACGAGCGCTGGGCTGAGGGCACGGGCCTCGGCTACGGCGAGCGCGTGGAAGCCAGCGAGGCCGCGTCGCGCTTCAGGCTCATAGGCATACGCGAAGACGGCTTTAGGGAGTACGACCATGAACGAGACGGGATCGATCAGCCAGAGGAAAGCAAAGCATCTGTCGATTTGCCTCGATCCGTCGCTCAAGTCGGTTGAAGGCGCGGGCGCGGGCTTCGAAGGCCTCTCCTTCCGGCATCGCGCCCTTCCTGAACTGGCCCTGAGCGATATCGATACCTCTGTAAGCTTCCTCGGGCGCAGGATATCCCTGCCCTTCTTCATATCATGCATGACCGGCGGCTCAAGCGAGGGCTTCAAGCTCAACAAAGACCTGGCCAGGGCCGCCGGGGAGCTGGGCGTGCCCGTGGGCACGGGCTCCGTGCGCGTGCTCCTTGAGCATCCGGAACTCGACGAGCATTTCGCGCTCAAGAACTACGCGCCTGAGGCCATACTCCTGGCCAACATTGGCGCCGTGCAGCTGCGCGATACCAAGGCCGAACGCCTTGACGATATCGTGAAACGCATACGGGCGGACGCTCTCGTCGTGCATATCAACCCAGGCCAGGAACTGTTTCAGGATGACGGGGACAGCGACTTCCGCGGCCTTAAAAGCGCCATAGCCGCGTTCATAGCGCGCGCGCCTTACCCGGTCATAGTCAAGGAGACTGGCTTCGGCCTCGGGCCCGAGGACAGCCGCTTCCTCCTGGAAGCAGGCGCGGCCTACGTGGACCTGGCCGGTTCGGGCGGCACCAACTGGATAGCCGTGGAAGGCTACCGCGGGGATGACGAGGATACGGCCGCCTCCCGCGAGTTCGACTTGTGGGGCTATAGGACAGCGCCCCTCCTAGCCGCCTCGCCCGTGGAGGGCGGCAGGATATTGGCCTCGGGAGGCTTGCGTAGCGGCATGGACCTGGCCAAGGCCCTTGCCCTAGGAGCCCATGCCGCCGGCATGGCCCTGCCCCTGGCGAAGGCGGCCAGCGAGGGC
>JBGSKZ010000435.1:0-1069 GCA_041741035.1 Treponematales bacterium | reverse complement strand
CCCTGCGGGACGCGCATGTGCTGCCGCGGGCGGCCGCGGCGCGGGGCATAGCCCTGCTGCGCGTCGAGGAAGCCGTTCCCGCCCTGGAATTCAAGGTAGGCTACGATCCGGAGCGTAGCGTGCGCGAAGCGTCGATAGACGCCCTGGCCGCTATCGGAAATAAGCGCGCGTGGGATTTCCTGGCAGGCTACGCCGAGGACGCCAAGAGCCCCGCGCAGTACCGTATAAAGGCTTTTTCCGTGCTCATAGCAAAGGGCGGCAACGCCCAGCGGGATGCCATGCTCAAGCTCTTCATGGCGAACGTGGCCGAGAAGGACAGGCCCTTCTACCTATCATTGGCCAAGGCCTTCCTGCTCATAGACGAGCAGGCGGCGGCCCCCTTCGTGGAAAGGCTGTATAGCGACAAGGATTTCAGCGTACGCCTCTCCGCCATAGCCTGGGCGGAGCGCAACCGCTACAAGGCGCACCTAGCAGAGCTTAGGCGCCTATCTGAAGGCGACGCCGCGGAGGCCGTAAAGAAGCGCGCGGCGGCGGCCATCGAACGGCTCGGGCGGGACTGACGGCCCCGGCTTCCCAGTAAGGCCAGGGCCTTTACGCCCCGGGCCTTTACGCCCCGGGCCTTTACGCTCCGGGCGACTCTATGCAGTGCAGAAGCTTGTTTATCCGATCCAGCGGCGGCACGTAGCGCTCGAAGCGTATGGAGAGCTCCCTGCCGCGGGCGTTTATTACCCGTATATCCCGGCCAAGGCAGTCCTCTATGGGACCACTATAGTCGGGGAAGAATTCGGGTCGCCGCGGCACTAAGGTGAGGCTCTCGCCGTCGTAATGCAGGTCTGCGACGTGCTGGGGCAGGGGCAGTAGGAATACAAGGAATTCGCTCTTCCCTCCGCCCACGCTTTTCCTGCCGCCAGCGTGTAGGGTCTTAATATTGCGTTTGCCTATGTTGGGGTTCTGGCCTTCGACATGGAGCGCGATGCGCGCCGCGCCGGGTTTCTTTACCTGGCCGCGGTATTCATACGCCGCCTGGCTGGCCTGCGGGCGCAGGGCCGCCTGCGCGTCGCGCTTGGTG
>JBGSKZ010000434.1:0-1260 GCA_041741035.1 Treponematales bacterium | reverse complement strand
CGTGGACGCCAAGCGGGTAAAGACCTCGCTGATATTCTGCATGGTACGAATCTGCTCGCGGGAGAACTTGTCCGGGCGCCTGAAGTCGTAGAGCTTGATACGCTTGCCCTCGATCTTACCGTCCCTGGAGCCGAGTATCCGGTCTGGCAGGGGAATGTGTTCCTCCTCCTCGTCCGTGCTGTTCCGTATAACGTCGCTCATGACCCCGCCCCCCGGCCCGCCAGCTCGGTAACGCGTATGCCGAAGTTCTCGTCTATGATCACGACCTCGCCCTTGGCCACGATCTCGCCAGCCGCTACGAGCTCCACCGGCTCGCCTGCTATGGAGTCGAGCTCAATGATAGAGCCCTTGGCCACGGTGGACAGGTCCCTCACTGACAGGCTCCGGCCGCCCAGCACCACCTGCACCCTTACCATCGCGTCCTCTATGCTTCCTGTCCTCATGATAGTACCTCGCTTAATTCCTGATAGCTCCGCGTTACGACGAACGCGCTCTTGCCGCGCCTGCTGCGCAGCGTGCCCTGTGCCACCACGACGCCGCCTACTTCCAGGTAGGCCGCTCCCATTCCCGGCGCCTTTAGGGCCAGCCTGCCTGATTCCCTGGCGCGCTCTAGCTCCTCGGCGCTTATGGACCCCGAGGCGATCACGACATACGCGTCGAGGCCCAAGCCCTCGATGGCGATCCTGGCCTCACCCGCGCCGGCATTGTCAGCTGTTCCCATGTCATCCTCCTTTTTACGATCAAACGCTCTCATGCACGAGGATACGGCGCCTGAGTCCTGCGGTCTTGCACTATCTTGAGTTTGAGGCGGCGGGAACCGGCACTATCTTGCGGAAACGCGGCCGCGCGGGCCGGGCTCGCCTAGCGCGCCACGGACGAGCGGTACTGCCGCGGCGACAGCCCTACTATGCGAAGGAAGTAACGATTGAAAAACGACAGGTTGTTGTAGCCTACCGCCTCCGATATCTCGATGATGGAGAGGCCGGAAGACTTGAGCAAGGCGCAGGCGCGCTTGACGCGCTGGCGGTTTATGAATTCGAAGAGGGGGCAGCCGGCGAGTTCCTTGAAGCGGCGGGAAAAGTCGCTCGTGTTCATGGCGCATTTGTCCGTAAAAAACTCGAGGCTGAAGGCATCAGCGTAATTCTCTTCTATGTGGCGCTTGGCGTCTTCTATGCGCCATACGCCCGAGGGCGCTTTCCAGGCGGCGGCGCGGCGCGAGGCGAGTATGAGGAACTCCAGGGCGTAGGCCGAGGCGAGGCT